>CAYGLH010000028.1:0-11635 GCA_964350535.1 uncultured Ilumatobacteraceae bacterium | reverse complement strand
CGGTTTGTGGGTCGGTTGTGGGGTCCTGGGGCGGTGATCGGTCCCGTAAACGTGGGGTGCCGGTTTGTGGGTCGGTTGTGGGGTCCTGTGGCGGTGATCGGTCCCGCAAACGTGGGCTGGCGGTTTGTGGGTCCGATGTCGGGTCCTGGGGCGGTGATCGGTCCCGTAAACGTGGGCCCTAGCGCCACCAGAGTTGGTGGCGGGCGGCGAAGGCGACGACGGTGATCAGCACGACGGCCTCGGTGACCTGCTCGATGGCGCCGAGCACGTCACCGCTGATGCCACCGAAGGCCCGGTCGGAGAGGATCACGACGAGCACGGCGCACACGACGGCGATCGCCGCCGCGGCGAGTGCCCACGATCCCATCGCTAGGAGTGCGACGGCGAGACCGATCGCCAGGCCGAGCAGCGCCCGCGGCCGGGTGACCGAACGGGTGTAGTCCGCACCGAGCCCTGGCGCCGGCGTGCGCCGCGCCAGCCCCATCGCGCCGACCGCGCAGCCGCGACCGAGCGAGTGCGCCGCGACCGCTCCGGCGAAGGCGACGGCGGGCGCCAGCGCGGCCAGGCACAGCGTGCGCAGCAGGATCGTCGAGCACATCGCCGCCACGCCGTAGCTGCCGTGCCGCGAGTCCTTGAGGATCTCCCGTCGCTGCTCGGGCGACCATCCGCCCAGCGCATCACACGTGTCGGCGAGGCCGTCCTCGTGGAAGGCCCCGGTGACGAGCATGCCGACGACCACGGCGATCGCCGCGGCGACACCGGGTGTCACCAGTTCCATCATCCCGGCGGCAACGCCTCCGACGATCGCCCCGACGAGCGCGCCGACGACCGGGAACCAGGGGACGGCACCGGCGAGGTCCGGAGGGTGCGCGGTGCGGACCGGGATACGCGTCAGGAACTGGAGCGCGCCGACCAGTCCCGTCATCGTCCGCCGATCGTCACTCTTCGCCGAACCACTCGGCGAACGTCGGCACGTCCGTGATGCCCGCGCACGCCATGGCGATCAGTGGCACGGCGGCCATCGCTCCCGACCCCTCGCCGAGGCGCATGTCGAGGTCGAGCAGCGGCCGCTTGCCGAGCCGCTCGAGCAGCCGCCGGTGGCCCGGTTCGGCCGAGCAGTGGCCGACCGTGCAGTGATCGAGGGCGGCCGGCTCCACGAAGTGCAGCGGCAGGACGGCGGCGGTGACCACGTAGCCGTCTAGCACCACCGGGATCGAGCGGTGGCGAGCGGCGACGGTCGCCGCGGCGATCGCCACGAGCTCGGCGCCGCCGACCTCGCGCAGGATCTCCAACGGATCGGTGACGCCGGCGATGCGCCGGCAGGCAGTGCGCACGGCGTCGCGCTTGCGCGCCAACCCGTCGTCGTCGACGCCCGTGCCGCGCCCGACCCACGCGGCGGTCTCGCCGCCGGCCAGCGCCGCGGCGATCGCCGCCGACGGGGTGGTGTTGCCGATGCCCATCTCGCCGAGCACGAGCAGATCCGTGTCGAGCTCGTCGACGGCGGCGAACGCCGTCTCCGTGATCTCTTCGAAGCGGTCCGGGCCGAGCGCGGGTTCGAAGCGGATGTCGCCCGTCGGCCGGGCGACGCCGACGTCGATCGCGGTGACCGACGCACCCGCGATGCGGGCCCACGCGTTGATCGTCGATCTGCCGTCGCGGTAGGCGGCGAGCATCGCCTCGGTGACGCCGGTGGGGTAGGCGCTGACCTTGGTGGCCGCAGCGATGCCGTGGTCGGCGGCGAAGATCAAGCCGGCGGGGCGCTCGATGCGCGGACGATCCGACCCTTGCCACTCGGCGACGAAGGCGGCGATCTCGTCGAGCCACCACAGCGCGCCACTCGGTCGCAGGATGTGCGCAGCCCGGTCGTGCACCGCGGCGCGGGCGTCGGTGTCGGGTGACGGCAGGGCCCGGAGGCGGGCGGCGAGCAGGCTCATCGTGGGGTCCCCGGTGAGGGGCTGGCGAGATCGGCGGACGCATCCTGCAGCAGCGTCCACGGGTCGCCCAGGGCGACCGCTCGACCGGCCACGAGGAACAGTGTGGTCTCCGCAGCGTCTGCCCAGCTCTGGTTCACGCGCCCCAGGAGGTCGCGGTACTCACGTCCGAGCTCGGTGGCCGGGTGGACACCCAGACCGACCTCGTTGCTGATCGCGATCGTCGGTGGCCGTCGGGCTGCGGCGGCCCGTGCGGCGTCTCGGGCCAGCGTCTCGACCTGTTCGGCCGGGGTCTCCCGTGCGAGCAGGTTGGAAACCCAGAGCGTGAGGCAGTCGATGATCAGCGCGTCGTCGCCCGCCGCCTCGACCGCCTCCACGAGCTCGAACTGCTCTTCGATCGTCCGCCAGTCGCCGGGGCGTTCCGCCCGGTGCCGGTCGATCCGGCGATCCATGTCGGCGTCGAGCCGCGGCGCGGTCGCCAGGTACGTCACCGCGCCGGGGTGACGCTCGCAGATCTCGACGGCGAGTCCGCTCTTGCCGCTGCGCGCCCCGCCGATCAGGAAGGTGAGTGCCATCGGACGGTGTCGGTCAGTAGTCGATGCCGCGCTTGGCGCGGATCCCCTGCGAGTAGGCGTGCTTCACCTCGCGCATCTCGGTGACGGTGTCGGCCACGTCGATCAGCTCAGGGGCGGCGTCGCGGCCGGTGATCACGATGTTCACCGTCGGCGGCCGCTCGGCGATGCCCTTCGCCAGCACGCCCGCGTCCATCCACCCGAACGAGGCCAGATAGGTGAGCTCGTCGAGCACCACGAGGTCGTACTCGCCGCCGTTGATGAGGGCGAGCGCGGTCTCCCACCCGTCGCGGGCGTGGGCGATGTCGTTGCTGAGGTCGTCGGAGTCCCAGGTGAACCCGTCGCCGAAGGCGTGCCAGTCGACACCGAGCTGGCGTCCGAGCTTCTCCTCGCCCACCTTCCAGTCGCCGGACTTGATGAACTGCACGACCGCGACCTTCCAGCCGCGGGCGAGGGCGCGCAGCATCACGCCGAATGCCGCCGACGACTTCCCCTTGCCGTCGCCCGTGTTGAGCACGACGAGCGACGACGCGCTGCGGAGCCCGTCGGGGCGGGGATCGTCGGTGGGTGCGGTCGAGACGTCGTTGTCACTCTCCATGCGCTTGGGGAGCGTACGCAGGCACGAGTACGCTGTCGAACTTGTCGACGTGACAGCGAAGCCGGTGAGAGACCGGCGCTGTCCCGCAACGGTGATCTTCCCGGTCGCAGTGGCACCGAGGGAGTCAGCCCGGTCGCCTGGCGCGTCGATGCGAAGAGAATCCCTCGAGGCAGGGGACGGTTCGCACCCGGCGTCGCCGGAAGAGCCCAACTTGTCCTCCGACACACTTGGAGGAACCATCCGATGCGTCACGCACGCACCCCCCGTACCACCCGATCCGTCGTCGGCGCGCTCGCCGCCACGTCGTTGTTGCTCGCCGCGTGCGGCGATGACGACGATGACTCGTCATCGACCGAGGCGCCGTCCGAGAGCGACGCTCCGGTCGCCACCGAGGCGCCGGACACCACCGACGCACCGGCGGACACCGAGGCGCCGGACACCACCGACGCACCGGCGGACACCGAGGCGCCGGACGACACCGAGGCACCGGAGGCGAGTGACGGCGAGGACCACGCCGACGACGCGCCCGAGCGCGTCGTCTCGCTCAGCCCGACCCACACCGAGATCATGTTCGCCATCGGCGCCGGCGACCTGCTGGTTGCCGTCGATGACCAGTCGGACTACCCGGCCGACGTGTCGGCACTGCCCAACGACCTGTCCGGGTACGAGCCGAACGTGGAGGCGATCGCCGGCTACGAGCCCGATCTCGTGCTCATCGGGGGTGACTTCACCGGGCTCGGCGATCAGCTCGACGCGCTCGAGATCGGCTGGTGGGACGGACCTGCGGCGATCACCCTCGACGACACCTACGCGCAGATCGAACAGCTCGGCGACGTGACGGGGCACCAGGACGAAGCGGACGAGCTGATCGCCTCGATGCAGGCCGAGATCGACGAGATCGTCGCCGCGACCCCGATCCCGAGCGAGCCGCTGGCGATCTACCACGAGCTCGACCCGACGCTCTACAGCGCCGACTCGACCACGTTCATCGGCGCGCTCTACGGCATGCTCGGCTTGCAGAACATCGCCGATCGGGCCGAGGGTGACACCGGCGGCTATCCGCAGCTCAATGCCGAGTTCATCGTGTCGGCCGACCCCGACATGATCTTCCTCGCCGACACCGAGTGCTGCGGTGAGAGCGCCGAGACCGTCGCGGCCCGCCCGGGATGGGACGTGATCGTCGCGGTGCAGAACGGCGACGTCATCGAGATGAGCGACGACATCGCCTCGCGCTGGGGTCCCCGCGTCGTGGACTACCTCGCCGCCGTCTCGGCTGCGGTCCAGGCGGCCGGACAGCCGGCCTGACCGCGAGCACCCACACCCGGTGAGCCGAGCGTGACCACCACCGCCGATCAGTTCCGCAGCGCGCCCCCCGGTGCTGCAGGCCGATCGGACCGGTGGTGGTACGCGATCTTCGCCCTCGTCCTCGTCGTCGCCGTCCTCGTCGGGGCCTCGATCGGCCCGGCGGGACCCACGTGGTGGCGGGTGCCGCTGGCGCTCGTCGACCACCTCCCGCTGATCTCCTTCGACAGCGGTGTCAGCGAGGCCGAGTGGAACATCGTGTGGAAGATCCGCATGCCGCGGGTCGTGCTCGGTGGCCTCGTCGGCGGCATGCTCGCCGTCGCCGGCGCGAGCTACCAGGGGGTGTTCCGCAACCCGCTCGTCGACCCGTACCTGCTCGGCGCGGCGGCGGGCGCCGGTCTCGGCGCGACGCTGGCGCTCACGGTCGGGCGCGGCGCCACCGCCGGCTGGCCAGTCGACCCCGTCCCGACGGTCGCGTTCGCGTTCTCGCTCCTCACGGTGCTGGTCACCTACACCGTCGGCGCCTCGTTCGGTGGCACGCGTTCGGGGGTCACACTGGTGCTGGCGGGCGTCGCCGTCGTGTCGTTCGCCACGGCGGTGCAGACCTTCGTGCTGCAGCGCAACCTCGACGTCGTGCGCGAGGTGTTCCAGTGGATCCTCGGCCGCCTGTCCGGCGCCACCTGGGCCGATGTCCGTCTCGTGGTGCCCTACGTCGCGCTGAGCAGCATCGTCTTGATGTTGCACCGCCGCCACCTCGATGTGTTCCGGGTCGGCGACGAGGAGGCCGCGACGCTCGGGGTGTCCGTCGCCCGCACCCGGTTGGTCATCGTGATCGCCGCCACGCTCGGCACCGCGGCGGTGGTGTCCGTCAGCGGTCTGATCGGGTTCGTCGGCCTCGTCGTCCCACACGTCATCCGGCTGATGGCGGGCGCCGGCTATCGCCGTCTGTTGCCGCTCTCGTTGATGGGCGGCGCCGCGTTCCTGATCCTCTGCGACGTGCCCGGCCGGATGCTGACGAACCCGGCGGAGACGCCGATCGGCGTGGTCACCGCGTTCATCGGCGCCCCGTTCTTCATCTACCTGCTGCGCACGAGGCGGGTCTCGGGATGAGCGCGATGCCGCTCCGCGACGCTCGTTCAGAACGGGAGACGACATGAGCGAGCTCGTGTTCGACGACGTGGCGGTGCGATACGGCCGGCGGCAGGCGCTGGCACCGTTCAGCCAGCGCGTCGAGACCGGCGAGTGGCTGGGCGTGATCGGACCGAACGGCGCCGGCAAGTCGTCGCTGCTGCGCGCCGCCGCGGGGCTCGTCGCCCACGACGGTTCGATCTGCGTCGGCGACGTCGCGCTCACGGCGGCACCGGGGAGGCGCCGCGCCGCGCAGGTGGCGTACGTCCCACAGGAACCGTTGATCCCCGACGACATGCCGACCTTCGACTACGTGCTCCTCGGCCGCAGCCCGTACATCTCCTACTTCGGGTCCGAGACGGCCGACGATCGGCGCATCGTCCACGACGTGCTGGAACGGCTCGACCTCGTGGAGTTCCGCGACCGGTACCTCGGCGAGCTGAGCGGCGGGGAGCGGCAGCGGATCGTGCTCGCCCGGGCGCTGGCGCAGGAGGCGCCGGTGCTGCTGCTCGACGAGCCGACGTCGGCACTCGACATCGGGCATCAGCAGCAGGCGCTCGAGCTCGTCACGGAGTTGCGCGAACACCACGGTCTCACCGTGGTGTCCGCACTGCACGACCTCACCCTGGCGGGGACGTACGCCGACCGCTTGGTGATGCTCGACGGGGGCCAGGTGGCCGCCGTCGGGTCCGCCGCGGAGGTGTTGACCGCCGAGCGGCTCGGCGCCGTGTACCACGTGTGCGTCAGCGTCGACGTCGACCCCGAGGACGGCGCCGTCATCGTCGTCCCCCGGCGGGGGTTCCCGCTGTGAGCCGGGCGTCTGCGGTCGCCGTGCTCGGCTGCTCGTCCGATGCCGGGAAGTCGCTCCTGACGACCGCGCTGTGCAGGTGGTTCGCGCGGCGCGGCATCGATGTTGTGCCGTACAAGGCGCAGAACATGTCGAACAATGCGCGCGTCGTGGAGGGCGGCGAGATCGGTGTCGCCCAGTGGCTGCAGGCTCGCGCGGCAGGCGTCGAACCCGACGTCCGGATGAACCCGGTGCTGGTGAAGCCCGAGGCCGACACGCGCAGCCAGGTCGTCGTTCGTGGTCGAGCCGACCTCGAGCTCGGTGCCGTGCCGTGGGAGCAGCGACACGACCGGCTCTGGGAGGCGATGTCGACCAGCTACGACGCTCTCGCCGCCCAGCACGAGCTCGTCGTGATCGAGGGCGCCGGGAGCCCGGCCGAGATCAACCTGCGCGACCAGGTCAACAACCGCGTGGTGGAACACGCCGACGCCCACGCGATCCTCGTTGCGGACATCGATCGCGGCGGTGCGTTCGCCCACCTCTTCGGCACCTGGTCGCTGGTGCCGGAGACGACCCGGCGACGGCTCCGCGGGTTCGTGCTCAACAAGTTCCGTGGCGACGCGACCTTGCTCCCGCCCGGTCCCCAGCGGATCGAAGAGCAGACCGGGATGGCGATGCTCGGCACGCTGCCGATGCTCGACCACCGCCTCCCCGCCGAGGAGGGAGCGCGCGCCGATGACGGTGTGGCGGGCGGCCCACGTGTGGCGATCCCGCGCTGCCCGTTCGTGTCCAACCTCGACGAGTTCCATCTGCTGTCGACCGTGGCGCAGGTCGAGTGGGCGTGCGGACCGGCCGCCTTCGATCGACTCGACGCGGGGCGCGACCTGATCGTCCTGCCCGGGAGCAAGCACGTCGCCGCCGACCTGGGCTGGATGCGCAGACAGGGCATCGACGCGGCGGTCGAACGATCCGCTCGCCGAGGCGTGCGGGTGGTGGGCATCTGCGGCGGTGCGATGATGCTCGGGCGGCAACTCGTGGACGTCGACGGGGTGGAAGGTGGCACACCGCAGCAGCGATCGGGCCTCGGACTGCTCGGGCTGCACACCGCACGAGCGACCGAGAAGCTGGTGACTCGACGGCGCGTGGAGTTCGGTGAGGTCCCGACGCCGTTCGCCGCTCTGTCGGGGGCCACGGTGGACGGCTACGAGATCCGGTTCGGCGAGGTCGTGGGTGACGCCCTCCCGGTGGCGACCTCCACGAGCGGTCCCGTCGCGTGGGCCGACCGCAACGTGCTGGCGACCACTGCGCACGGCCTGTTCGAGGACCCCGACGTCGTCGCCGCAGTGCTCGGTGCTCGCCCGGCCCCCCTACTGGAGGAGACGTTCGAGGCACTGGCCGACGCCGTCGACGCGCATCTCGACTGCGGCCGACTCACGGGGATGGCGCGCGGCGAGCGGGTCACGCACCGAGGATGAGCGGGGCGATCAACAGGAGGCCGAGCACCTGCGTCGCGCCGATCGCGATGATCAACCAGACCCATCGTGGCAGCGGACGCCCCGTGCGCGTCGCGTTGACGACGAGTGCGACGAGCGGGAGGGTGACGAGGGTCACGGCGTGGAGGACACCCATCGTGAGCGCCAGACCTCCGAGCCGTTCGCACGCCGCGCCGGCCTGGGTGGCCCACGTCGTTCGGAACCGCTCGATCGGCGTGGGGCTGAGCTCGGCGGTGATGACCACGTAGCCGGCGAACACGAGGGAGTAGGCGAGGTCGAGGAGCGCGAGCAGCCGTGCGGCCATGCCACCGTTCGATGTGAGCAGGTCGCCGGCGTAGCCGCGGCCGAACCGCCGGATCGCCGGCCCGATGACGACGATCGAGCACACGAGCGCGATGGTCTCGAGCACCTCCATCACCTGCCACCGGACGACGCGACCCGACGGACCGTCGATGAGCGTGAGCCATCCGACGGCGATGAGCGAGGCCACGATGGCGGCACCGATCAGGGTCGTCGCGAGAACGTTGCGGCGGTGGCGTCGATCCTCCTCGATCGAATGCACGACACGCGACCACAGGTCCGGGCTCGGCTCGACACCGCCGGCCCGATCGAGGGCGCGGGTCAGTCGCTGTTCGACGTTCGTCATGCGTCCACCTCCACCGGGATGGAGTCGACCACCGACGTCGGGTCGGTACCACCGAGCGCGGCTTCCATCGCCGCGAGCCCGCGACGGGTGTGGGTCTTCACCGAGTTCTTCGAGATGCCGAGCGTCTCGGCGATCGCCTGCTCCGACAGGTCGAGGTAGTAGCGCAGCACCAGGCACGCCCGCTGTCGGTCGGCGAGCTGTCGCAGCGCATCGAGGGTCTCATGGTCGACGTCGGCGATCGCGTCGTCCTCGAAGCTCGGCGTCGCCGACGGCGCGACCATGGAGGCGCGGTGGCGGAGTGACATCAACCCGCGACGGTTGTGGTCCCGGGCGAGGTTGATCACGATCGATCGGAGGAACGCGGGTGCGCGACGACGGTCGCGGATCGAGGCGGCAGCGCGGTGGAGGCGGATGAAGGCCTCCTGCACGATGTCCTCGGCGGCGTTGCGATCGTCGCAGAAGATCCGTGCCAGACGGACGAGCTGACGGCCGTCGCTGTCGAACAACTCCTCGACGAGCGCGTCGGGGTCGAGCGGTTGCCCACCCGTCCCGACGCGCCTCATCGCGATCACCGGCCGTCGATCGATGTCACCCGAGGTCGAGACAGGCCAGCCGGCCGCCGTCTGCCGGATCGTGGATCACGATCGACTGCGCTTCGGGCCGAGCCCGGTGGTCGTGGGTCGCGAGCGCGGTCGCGTGCCCCGACCGGCGCGTGTGCAGCGTCGGCCAGATCTCGTTCTCGGCGTCGACCGCCCCGCCGACGTCGTGCTGGTAGTGGCCACCACCGCCCGTCGAGCACGGTGCATCGTGCACGTGGCTCGGATAGGTGGTGCCCGGGTCCAACCCGCCGGCGTGGCTGATCACCACCGTATGTCCACGGTGCAGATCGGTGCGGATCATCACGGCGCCGCCGCGGATGTCGTAGCCGCGCTCGGCACCCAACGCGGTGCTCTCGAAGCGACCTCGCGTCACCTCGCTGGCGTCACCGGCCTCGACCGGCGGGGCGCCCGACAGGGACACCGCAAGCACGGCGGCGGTGGCGATCGTGGGAATGGTCTTCTTCATCTGTCATCTCCTTTGGTGGTTGCCGGTGTCGGACCGGCGCCGTCGAGCGGCAGCGGGACGTGGTCGCGGACGTGCTCGTCCTGGCGGCCGATGTCGTCGTCGCTCGGTCGATGGATCGGCGGTGGGAGCGGCGCATCGGGCGCCTCGTCGAGCCGGCGGTTCAGCGTGAAGATCCGCCCGATCACCGGAAGCGTCAGCACGTTGAGCCCGTGCAGCAGGCCCATCAGCAGCACCATCCCGCCGAGCCGGGCGACCGAGCCCTGGAGTTGCTCGGCGTTGACGGTCTGCTCCCAGCCCGTGTCCGGCTCCCACTTCGCCGAGAAGAGGATGTACGCCGTGAAGATCATGTAGTAGGCGAAGTCCATGAGGACGAGGTAGCTCTTGCCCGTTCGCGGGTTCGCCCGGAAGACGTCCGCCGCGTACGCCCGCCCGAAGCGCTTGATGAGCGGTCCCAGCACGGCGACGACAGCGGCGAGCACGACGACGGTGATGATCTCGAGAACCCACCAGTCCATGGCGAGCCTCCCTTCGATGGTGGTCGGTTGCTCGTACAGACGAGCGAGACCGGGATCGGGGTGACACCTCGCCGGAACGGGCATGCAACGCTATGCCTCCGGTGGACGAGCGGTCAACGGCGCCCGCCCCGGCCGGCCGCCTCTCCGAAACTTGCGGTGGGCGTCGCGCTCAGCGCGAGATTCTCGCCAGAGAATCGGTGCGGCGGTGCGGTCTCCGGAACTTGCGGTGGGCGTCGCGCTCAGCGCGACATTGTCGCCAGAGAACCGGTGCGGCGCGTCACCAGTGGCGGAGGTCGACGGGCCAGCGGTCGACGATCTGCCCGTCGTCGTGGACCCACATCACCTGGTGGCGGGCCACGGTGGGGTCGACGTGCGCCGGCAGGATGCGGACGCGGTCGCCGACCGACCACTCGGCCGGCGTGTGCGGGCTGAGGGTGATGTGCTCATCGGAGCAGAAGAACACGTCGCCGTGCTCCCACGACGGGTCGCCGTGGTCCATGCCGAGCGCCTTCAGCCCGACGTCGGCGACGATCCAGCCCTTCGAGCTGACCGAGATGACCGTGCCGACAACGGCGAGGGCGATCTCGAACGGGAGGTCGAGCTGGGCGTACGCCGTGTCGAGCAGGGTGTAGCTGCCCGCTTGGATCTCGGTGCACCACGCGTTGGTGTCGAATGTGCCGGTCCCGCCGCCCGAGATGATGTCGCCGCCGATCCGGTCGGACGCCTCGACGAGCGTCGCCATCGACGCCTCGACCAGGTCGATGCGCTTCGTGCGCTCGGCGACGTTCATCAGGTGGCCCTCGTAGCCCATCACGCCGCGGACCTGGAGCCCGGCGCCGCGGGCGCGGTCGGCCAGACGGAGCCCGGTCTCCAGGTCGCATCCGCACCTGGGCAACCCGACCTCGATGTCGATCAGCACCGACCGCACACCTCCGTCGATCGCCGCGTCGAGTGTCGGGTCGGAGTCGACGGCCACGGTGATCCGGGCGTCGTCGGCGAGTGCGCCGAGCCGAGCGACGTCCAGCGACTCGTTGGCCAGGAGGAGGTCGTCGCCGAGGCCCGCGGCGACCATCCCTTCGATCTCCCGGGGGGTCGCAGCACAGAAGGAGTGGTGTCCACCGTCGGCCAGACGACCGGCCAGTGCGGTCGACTTGAACGCCTTCACGTGGGGCCGCAGCCGGTCGCCGGGCAGCACCGCGTCGATCGCCGCGCAGTTGGCGCGGAACGTCGGTTCGTCGACCACCAGGGCCGGCGTCGGCAGGTCGTCGAGGGTCTGCGGATCGTCGGCAGCGGACATGCCCCCAGTCTGCCCGGTCCGCACTCCCCGAAATCTGCCTCGGATGTCGCGCTGAGCGCGACGCTGGCCGCAAGTTTCGGGTGGGGGTTCGGACTGGCCGGTTCTCTGCCTCGGATGTCGCGCTGAGCGCGACGCTGGCCGCAAGTTTCGGGTGGGGGTTCGGACTGGCCGGTTCTCTGCCTCGGATGTCGCGCTGAGCGCGACGCTGGCCGCAAGTTTCGGGTGGGGGTTCGGACTGGCCGGTTCTCTGCCTCGGATGTCGCGCTGAGCGCGACGCTGGCCGCAAGTTTCGGGTGGGGGT
>CAYGLH010000027.1:0-20140 GCA_964350535.1 uncultured Ilumatobacteraceae bacterium | reverse complement strand
CGCGGCGAGATGAGCGTGGTGGGACCGCGCCCGGCACTCCCTTCCGTATGCGACGGCTGCCACCCAGAGCTACACCACCGCCTCCAGGTGCTGCCGGGTATCACCGGCATGTGACAGGTCTCCGGACGCTCCGACGTGTCGTTCGAGGAGTACAAGCGGCTCGACTTCTACTACGTCGACAACTGGTCGCTCCGCCACGACGTGGGCATCCTGTGCAAGACCTTCGCGGTCGTGCTCCGGGGGCGGGGGGCGAGTTGATCGCTGCGGACGAGGTCGCGGTGGCAGGACCCGCCGCCGACCCGCCGCGCCGTCATCGCCGCTGGTGGGCGGTCGTGGTGCTCGCCGTGGGCGTCGCGGCGATCGTGGTTGCCGTCGTGGCGCGCGACGACACCGACGCACCCGACGAGGCCGTGGTCGCGGCGAACGACTTCTCCGAGGACAGTGCGACCGCCTCCGCACTCGCCGAACGGCTGTCCGTGCTGACCAGCCGGGACCCCTGGCTCCGGCCGTTCTCGTCGGACTCGATCTGGAACACGCCGATCGGGAGCGAGGCCGTCTACGTCCACGCCGAGCTCCCCCACACCGATCGGCACGCGCTGGAGCACAGCACGCTCATGCGCACCGACCCGAGCGATCCCGAGCGTGCCGTCCTGCGCACCGGATCGTGGCGCGACCGCTGCTCGGGGACGGAGGACTCCGGCCGCACGCTGCACCTCCCCGATGGGTGGGCGCCGCCGATGGTGACGGACTCGGCGACGCCGAACAACCCGGGGGTGTTCCTCCTGCCCGACGGCCGCACGATGTACAACCTGGGCGCGATGGGACGGTGCTCGGGGAGCGGGCCGCTGTACGCGCAGTGGCCCGGCGACGAAGCGGCGGCGGTCACCGACCTCTATGGCGATGGGCGGCTCGGCGCCCACGGTGGCTCCAACCTCAACCAACTCGGTGGCGCGATCCGACCGGACGAGCTGACGGGCGACCAGCCGATCCGCCACGCGCTCGACCTGCTGGTGTGGTCGGAACATCTCGCGTGGGGCGGGTCGAAGAGCAACAGCTACCGATGGCCGGCGACGACCTCCGACTCCTACGCCGCCGCCGACACCTACCGCGGCGACGTCCCCGACCTGCAGATGGGGTCGCTGCTGGCGCTCCCGCCCGATGTCACCGCCGATCAACTCGGCATCGAGACCGCCGTCGGCCGGCGACTGTTCCAGGCGCTCCAGGACTACGGCGCCTACGTCACCGACGACTCCGCCTGGGACGCCACCTATCTCGGCGTGGACAGCGCCGCCATCGGCACCTTCCCGTGGGGCGACGCGGAGCGCGCCGACATGGCCCGCATGGTGACCGCGCTCCACGTCGTCGCCAACAACGGCCCCGACTCGGTCGGTGGCGGCGGCCAACCACGTGTGCCGCTGCTGCCCGAGCTCACCGAGCCCGCCGAGCCCGCCGAGGGCGCCCCATGACACGCCCGATGACCCGACGACGATGACGAACCCGACGACGATGACGAACCCCACGACCAGACCGTCCCGAACGGAGCAGCGATGAACCAGCAACCGGCGCAGCCGTCCGAACACATCGAGCTACGCGACGCCGTGCGCGGCCCGTGGCGGGCAGCGGTGATCGGCGTCCCCGTCGTCGCCGCGCTGCTCGCCGGGGCGATCCAGCTGGCCGGGTCCGAGCCGACGTACCGCGCCTCGGGCGTGGTGTCGGTCACCGAGTTCAGCAGCTCGGATCAGCCCGCGGTCGTGCGTTCGGTCGTCGACGATCTCGACAGCACGTTGCAGAGCAACGAGGTCAGCGACCTCGTGGCAGCGACGGCGCCGAGCAGCGACGGGTCGATCGACGCGACCCAGCTCGGCGACGGCGGCGACGTGCGTGTCCAACTCGACGGGACCGCTCGCGACGAGCTCGTGGAAGCGCTGGACGTCGGCGTGCGCGAGGCGCTGACCGACATCTCCGAGATCGAACGACGGCAGATCGACCGACAGCTCGAGGCGGCCGACGCGGAGGTCGAAGCCAGCACCGCGCGGCTCGAGGAGATCGAGGCGCTGGCCGGGACGGCCGACCTCGAGCAGGAAGCGTCGAGGCGCAGCGCCGACATCCTCGCGCTGCGCAACCAGATCGCGTCCGCCGTCAACGACCCAGCGCTGCAGGCATCGCTGGAGTCCACGCTCGACGACAAGGAGGGCGAGCTCGCGGCGATCCAGTCCGAGTTGCTCGATTGGATCGACGAGCGAGCCCGCTTCGGCAGCGCCGTCGACGCCCGCGCCGACGCGTCCCTCGCACTGCGGCGTCTCGAAGCGGCTCAGGCCGACCTCCGACAAGATGACCTGCTGCAGTCGACCGAGGTCGTGGAGATCGGGTCGCGCACCGACGCGGTGCGGGTGGCGATCGGCGCCGCCGTCGTCGCCCTGCTCGTCATGGTCGGATTGGCGCTGCTGTTCGGTCGCCGACGCGGCGCGTCAGCCGACGACGGCGATTCGGCCGACCAGCCGAGCGACGGAGACGACACTGGAGACAGTGCTGAGATCGCCATCGCCGCTGCGAACGGGCTGAACGGCGCGGCCCCGAAGGAGCGGACCGCGGTCCGATGACCACGACGGTCCCGGTCGAGCCCGTACCGCAGGCGCGTTCTTCCTCATCGCCCGCGGCGATCTGCGCGGTCGTCGCGGTGGTGCTCGGGTGTGCGGTGGCATCGCTCGCCCTCGCCGGACCCGCACTCGAGCGCGACACGGTGGTGCTCGCTGCCGCCCTCCCCGTAGGGCTGGCGCTCAGCTGTCTCGCCGTCACCCGCTTCGAGTGGTTCGTGTTGGTGGTGCTCGCGATCCGCCCGTCGCTCGACATCGCCGGCGCCGACGGCCTCGGACCCGGCGCCATGCTCGCCGGCGCATTCGTCGCGCTCGCCTCGATCTGGCTCGTCGTGCAACGCGCCGACGGCCGTCTCGCACCGCTCTCGATCGCCACCAAGGCGCTGTGCGGTTTCCTGGCGGCGACGCTCGTCGCGGTCATCACCTCGCAGCTCCCCGGTACGTCGGCCACGGCGGCGCTCGAGGTCGCCGCAGGGATCGTCATGTTCCTCGTGCTCGAGCAGCTGCTGGACGGACGTCCGGATCGCGCCCGCCGACTCGTCGCTGCGGTGCTGGCCAGCGCCGTGGTGCCGCTCATGGTGGCGCTCGTCCAGTGGGTGACCGGCGACGTCGTGGGTTCCCGCACCGACGTCGGGCGCATCCGCTCGACGTTCGTGCACCCGAACCCGTTCGCCACCTACCTCGTGCTCGTGGTCCTGCTCGGCGCGTCAGTGCTGACGATGCTGCGCGGCCGGCAGCGGTGGATGCTCGGCGTCTTCCTCGGGCTGCTGGGGTTCGCACTCGTCCTCACGTACAACCGGTCGGGCTGGATCGCGGTCGTCGTCGGGTTGCTCTACATCGGTCTGCGTCGCTCGCGGTGGTTGATCGGGGCGCTGCTCGTCGGCGCGGTCGTGGCCGTGGCGGCGGTGCCGTCGGTCGGTGAGCGCATCGCCGATCTCGGCGACAAGGAGGACTTCGCCTACCTCCCCGACGACATCCCGGAGAACTCGTTCGAGTGGCGAATGCAGTACTGGGAGTCGCTGGTGCCGATGGCAGGCGAAAGTCCGGTCACGGGCGTCGGGCCGCAGGTGATCGTGAACACGCGCGTCGAGGCCCTGGAGCCCCACAACGTCTTCGTGCAGACCTACGTCGAAACCGGACTCCTCGGCCTGTCCACGCTCCTCGTGTCGATCGTGGCGATCGGTGTGGTGCTCGCCCGACGCCGCCGCGCAGCGACCACCGCGGCGGAGCGGGCGCTCGCGGTGGGTGCCGTCGCCGTGGCCCTCGCAGTGCTGGTGATGGCACCGAGCGAGAACCTGCTCAACCAGACCATGTCGTGGTGGTACCTGGCGGCCTGCGCCACGTGGGGCTTCCGCACCCACGCCCGCTCGGCCGCCACCGTGCCGCAGGCGATCGGGGTGCCGGCGTGACCACGACCCCGACACCGACACGGACGCCAACCGTGGCGGTGGTGATCTGCACGCGCAACCGGCCCGACGATCTGCGCCGAGCGCTGACGAGCATCGCCTGGCAGACGGCGAAGTGGGAGGAGCTGCTGATCGTCGACGACTCCGACGCCCACCGGCGCCACGACACGTCGGCGGCGTGCGTGATGGCGGGCGTCGATGCCCGCCTGCTGACCAAGGACGAGCCCGGGCTCACCGCCAGCCGGAACCTGGCGATCGACCACATCGACAGCGACATCGTCCTGTTCCTCGACGACGACGTCGTGTTGCGGCCGGACTACCTCGAGCACATGGTGGGCGCCTTCGCCGCCGACGACGACCTCGCCGGCGCCGGTGGCACCATCGACGACGACCACGACTACGAACTGCCCTGGCTGCGCGGCCTGCTGATGCTGCCGGGGCGGACGACCGGTCGGGTCTACCCGTCCGGCTGGTCGAGTCAGAGCCCGCGCGGTGTCGACCGTCCCGTCGAGCACCTGATCGGGTGCAACATGGCATTCCGCACGTCGGTGTTGCGAGCGAACCGCTTCGACGTGTCCTTCGGCGGCTACGGCCTCGGCGAGGACCTCGAGCTGACCCACCGCCTGCACCTCGCCGGGCGCCGGCTGCGCAGCGTCGGCGCGGCCCGACTGTGGCACCTCACCGGTCTCCCGAACCACGATCGGGCGTGGGGATACCGCGAGACCGTGATCCGCCCGATCGTCGCGGGGCGCCGCTTCAACCGCGCGGCGTTCGCACTGTCCGCACTGTGCTTCGTGGCGGTCAACAGCCGACGCAACCGCGCCCGCGCCGCAGGGAACCTGGCCGGCATCCGCGACGTCCTGCGCGGCCGCCACGATCCGATGCACCAGACGACATCCAAGGAGGAACGGGCGGCATGAGCGACCCGACCGACGGAGCAAACAGCAGGGCCGACGGCTGGCGCGGCCCGATCCGTGTCTCGATGATCGGGAGTCGTGGCTTCCCGGGCCAGCGGGCCGGCGCCGAGCGCGTCCTCGAGTCGGTGTGTCCCCGGCTCGTCGCGCAGGGCGATGTCGACGTGCGCGTGTACTGCCCGCAGTGGCTGGAGTACGGCGAACCGTCCTATCGCGGGGTCACGCTGACCCGCGTCGGGGGCCTCCGCACCAAGTACGGCGACACGTTCACCCGGTCATTGCTGGCGACCCTGCACGAGCTGCGCTCCGGCGGCGACGTGGTCCACTATCACAGCATCGGGTCGGCCCCGCTGGCGCTCCTCCCGCGGCTCGCCGGCAAGCGGGTCGTCGTGACCGTGCACGCCCTCGACTGGCAGCGCAGCAAGTGGAACGGCGTCGGCAAGTGGTACCTGCGGTTCGCCGAATGGGCGAGCCTGCGCTTCCCGCACCGCACGGTCGCCGTGTCCGAGGCGTTGCGCGACGACCTGCAGGCGCGACACGGCCGGCCCGTCACCTACATCGCCAACGGTGCCGAGCCACGCCACCATCGGGCGGTCGACGACATCGCCCAGTTCGGACTCGAGGCGAACAAGTACGTCCTCTTCGTCGGCCGGCTGGTGCCGGAGAAGGGCACCCACCTGCTGATCGAGGCCTTCCGCCGGCTCCCGCCCGAGCTCGGGCTGAAACTGGCGATCGCCGGCCCCGCCTGGTACGAGTCCGACTACGACCGTCGACTGCGACAGCTGGCGGACGGCGACGACCGCGTGGTGTTCCTCGGCGAGGCCGACGACGACCGACTGGCCGAGCTGTACTCCAACTGCGCGGCGTACGTGTTGCCCTCGGACGTGGAGGGGATGTCCCTGTCACTGCTCGACGCGCTCGCCTACGGCGCGCCGATCGTCACCAGCTCGATCCCGCCGAACGCCGATCTCGTCGGTGAGGCGGGCGCCATCTTCGAGGCGGGGAACGCCGACGCCCTGCACGACGCGTTGCACGAGGTCCTGACCGAACCCATCCTCGCCGAGAAGCTGCGCGCCGCGGCCCTGGCGAGGGCCGGAGGCGACTTCGACTGGGACCGGATCGCACCGCAGTGGGCCACCGTCTATCACGACCTCTGCGGCGGGTGACCGGTGCCGACCCTGCTCAACGTCAACAACTACCACTACCGCCGGGGCGGGGCGGACGTGATGTACCTCGAGCAGTCGGCGCTGTTCCGCGAGCTGGGGTGGGACGTCACCGAGTTCGCGATGCGCCACCCGGACAACGAACCGGCAGCGAGCGAGGACTACTTCGTCGACGAGATCGAGTTCGGTCGCGGCTACTCCGCGGTCGAGCAGGTGACCCGCGCCGGTCGGGTCATGTACACGGGGCAGGACCAACGCCGTCTCGGCGCGCTCGTGGACGCCACCCGCCCCGACGTCGCCCACCTGCACAACATCTACCACCACATCTCACCGGCGATCCTGCCCGTGCTCGCCCGACGCGACATCCCGACGGTGCTCACCACGCACGACCTGAAGCTGGCGTGCCCCGCCTACCGCATGCTCGACGGCGACACCCTCTGCGAGCGCTGTCGGGGCGGGCGGATCCACAACGTCGTCGTCCGCCGGTGTGTGAAGGACTCGCTGCCGCTCAGCTCGGTCGTGTTCGCCGAGACCGCGGTGCACCGGATGCTCGGCTCGTACCGCCGCCACGTCGACCGGTTCGTGTCGCCGAGCCGCTTCTACGTCGAGAAGTTCGCCGAGTGGGGGTTCGACGCCGACCGCTTCAGCTACATCCCGAACTACGTGCGCGTCGACGACTTCACCCCGGCCGATCGCGCCGGCGACGGGTTCGTGTACATCGGCCGCCTCGCGCCCGAGAAGGGCATCGGCACGCTCGTGCGCGCCGCCGCACTCGCCGAGGTGCCCGTGCGGATCGCCGGATCCGGCCCCGACGAAGCCGCGCTCCGACGGCTGATCGCGGAGACCGGCGCGGACGTCGAGCTGGTCGGCCGGCTCGACGGGGACGAGCTGCACGATCTCGTGCGCTCGGCCCGAGCGACGGTGTTGCCATCGGAGTGGTACGAGAATGCTCCGGTGTCGGTGCTGGAGTCCTACGCGCTCGGCACGGTCGTGGTCGGCGCCCGCATCGGCGGCATCACCGAGCTCGTGCGCGAGGGGGAGACCGGCTACTGCTTCGACAGCGGATCGGTCGACGGCCTCGCCGCCACGCTGCGGGCCGTCGTGTCGATGCCCGACGACGAGGTGGTCCAGATGGGACGCGCCGGACGCGAATGGGTCGAGGCCGAGTTCACCGCCGACCGCTACGTCGGTCGCATGCTCGACCTCTATCGGCAGATCGGGGCCGCAGCATGACCGGCCCGTTGCTCCTCCTCGGGATCGCGCCGCGCAGCGGCACCAACTACGTCTACAACCTGTTGCGCAGTCATTCCGACCTGCGGTGCGTGACCAGCCCGGAGATCCCCGAGCACTTCATCGTCAAGTACTCCCCGCTGCTCGCCCGGTACGCCGACACGCTCGCCGCCGCGTGGGGGCAATACTGGCGCCCGGCGCACTTGCGCGACCGCGGCGACCTGACGTTCGACGAGCGGCGCGCGGCGATCCTCGCCGGACTCGGTCGTGGGATGCTCGGCGTGGTCGCTCCCGACCTCGACACCGACGGGCGCCGGGTGGTGACGAAGACGCCGTCGGTCGATCACCTCCGCAACGCCTTCACGCTGTTCCCCGACGGGCAGGTGATCGTGGTGGTGCGCGATGGTCGCAGTGTCTGTCACTCTGCGTACACCTCCGCCGGCGACAGCTACGAGGTGACCATGCAGCGGTGGGCGCGCGCGGCGCGCACGATCCTCGACGTCGCCGCTGACGTCGCGCCCGAGCGGATGCTCGTCGTGCGCTACGAGGACGCTGTGGTCGATCCGCACGGCAGCCTGCGGCGGATCTTCGACTTCGCCGGTGCCGACGTCGAGCGGTACGACCGTGGCGCCGTCGACGGGCTGCCGGTGCTCGGCTCGTCCGAGCACTACGGCACCGGGGGCCGCCAATGGCAGCGTGTGGAACGTGACGACTCGTTCGACCCGCTGCGCCGCTTCGCCGACTGGGCACCCGACCAGCTGGAGCGGTTCCACTGGGTCGCCGGAGCTGAGGCGTCAGCGCTCGGCTACGACACCTCGGTGGAACGACGCCGATCCGACCTGTCGCAGCGTGTCCGCTCGATCCCGTGGTTCCTGCGGGCGACCGTCAAGTCCTCGCTCACCGAGGGCCAGCGTCGGCTCCATCGCTACGACGTGTTCGGGCGGCGGCCACTGCCGTTCGACCTCGACTGATCGACGTGTTCGGGCGGCAGCTGCGATTCGATCTCGACTGATCGGCGTGTTCGGGCAGCAGCCACTGCCGTTCGACCTCGACTGATCGGCGTCCCAGCGCGCCTGCCGTGGCGTCAGGAGGATGCGACCCGGCGATCGCGGTAGGCGACCGCACGCCGTGGGGCGGCGATGCACGCGAGGGCGCGGAGTGTCGTGCTCCCGCTCTGCCCGGCCCCGAGGCGCACCGAACGGTCACGGAGCGCAGCGCGCGCCCAGGTGGCACGTGCGGACCAGGGCGAGCCGCGTCGCGCCAGCTCGTATCCGTCGAGCAGCTCCCGGCGAGCGGTGAGGCGACGCAGGGTGGTCGTCACCACCTGCTCCTCGTCGGGCTCGAGGTCGGTGAGCGAACCCAGGAGCTCGAGGTCGTGGTCGAGGCACCCGTCGAGACCCGACAAGGAGTCGTCGCGCTGGCGGTACAAGACGGTCACGACGCCCGGCGTGGTGACGGCGACGCCCTGGCGGATCATCCGGATCCACAGGTCCCAGTCCTCGTCCTTGCGCCGCGCGCTGAAGCCGCCCGCGCGGTCGTGGTCGTGCCGTGAGAACAGCGTGCCCACGAAGAGGAAGTTGCGCCGCAGGATCTCCAGCCGCTGCTGCTCGCGCGGTGGCACGACGTTGAGCTCGTACGACGGGAGCGGATCGACGCCGCGACCGGGCCACCACCGCAGGTTGCCGGCGGTGACGATGCCGGGCTCCCGCCGGTAGTGGGCGCGCATCACTTCGAGGTGATCGGCGAACCAGACGTCGTCGCTGTCGAGCAGCGCCAGACACTCGCCGGAGGAGCCCTCGATGCCGGTCGCCCGGGCGGCGCCGAGTCCTTCGTTGACCGGCTTCTCGATCAGCTTGATCGGCAGGCGCGCCGACCAGTCGGCGGCGATCGCGGCGGTCCGGTCCGTCGACGCGTCGTCGATCACCACGATCTCGTCGGCCGGCTCCGTCTGGCCGGCGAGCGACGCCAGCGCCGCGTCGAGGTAGGCCTCCGCGTTGTACGCCGGAACGATCACCGACACGGACGGCGACACGTCGCTCATCTCAACGGAGCTCGGTCGCGAAGCTCGTCCCGGTGTGGTGCGGGCTGGGCTGCAGACCGGCCAACTCGATCAACGTCGGGGCGACGGCGCGCGGCGCGCGTCGGGCGTCGACGTCGACCCGGCGGTCGCCGCTGCGGGCGATCCAGCCGTCGGGCGTGTGCTCCCCCGCGCGCATCAGCGGGGCCGGCCCGATCACGCCGAGGTCCGGATGGGCGATCGCGTCGGAGGCAAACCGGAAGGAGACCACGAGGTCGGAGGTCGGCCCGTCGGGGTCGAGCGGATCGGCCGCCCGGGGTCGAACGATGTCGTCGACGATCGCTTCGCCGGTCCGCGCATCGGTGCACGCCCGGATCAGTTGCTCGGTCTCGTCGAGCACCCGGCCGTAGTCGTCGAGGTCGACGATGCCGTCGCGCTCGCGCCCGAGCAGGTTGACCCGGATGTGCGAGTCGGAGAACGCCGGGAGCACGAACGTCGCCATCTCCGGCCATCGGTGTCGGTACCAGCACGGAACCTGATAGTCGAGGGGCTTGCGGGCGGTGGCGCCGGCGACGTCGACGAACGGGTCCGCCGGCGGGCGATC
The DNA here is from genome assembly GCA_964350535.1 of uncultured Ilumatobacteraceae bacterium. GTDB lineage: Bacteria > Actinomycetota > Acidimicrobiia > Acidimicrobiales > Ilumatobacteraceae > CAYGLH01. Next base: position 10,212 of record CAYGLH010000027.1, on the reverse strand, counting down.
GCGGATCGTCCACCAGGTCTGGCGCTGCGACCGACCCTGGAGCTTCCAGGCCAGCTCCTCACCGGTGCGCACCGCGCCGGGGGCTCGGCGGCGCATCGCCGCCAGGCCGCGTCGTGCCGCCAGGCCCATCGACGAGGACGCCGCCATCGTGCCCCGCGCCTCGACGGTGCGATCGGCGAGATAGTCGATCGGCAGGGCCGCCGGATCGAGCACGATCGGCGCCTCGGACGGGTCGAAGGGGTCGAAGTCGATGAGCGGCCGACCCAGGTGGTGGCGGTGCAGCAGTTCCGCGAGCAGTACCCCGCCCGTCACGTCGCTCCCGTTCGCCTGCATCCCGTGCGCCGCCATCAGCAGCACCTCGGCGTCGTCGGGGAGCCCGCGCAGGATCGTGCCGATCGCGTCGTCGACGGCGCCGAGCACGCGATCGTGGTGCCGGCCGGCGTGCGCCGCCGACTCGGTGTCGTGCAGCAGGTGTTCGCGATCCACGCCGTGCCAGTACTGATGCCCCGACACGTGCGGCTCGGTGAACACGGTCATCGCGAAGTTCCAGTCCGGGGTGCGCTCGAGCAGCCACGGGAAGATCTCCGCCTTGGTGGCCGCACCGGCGGCGAGCGCATCGGCGAGGCCCCGGTGGTAGTCGGCGTTGTGCCAGCCTGCGTGGCTGTCGCTACGCATCGCCGGGTTGACCCCGAACCGCCGGTCGATCTCGGCGGCCACGTCGCTGGGCCGTGATGCCGTCGGGAACTGTGGGCTGTGCGCCCCCCAGCCGGTCACCTGGATCCCACGCCCTTCGGGGGACACCGGTGCGTGCGGGAGGTCGAGCACGACCGGGACCACGTCGGGTCGGGCATAGAACGGGTTCCCGCGGTAGGCACCGATCACCCACGTGTCGTAGGTGGCGGGATCGAACTCGGCCGTCGTCCAGTACCGGTTCTCGCTCCGCCGGCGACCGGTGAAGAACTCCGTCCAGATCGCCTCCGCCCGGTACTCCATGTCGCAGCCGAGGCGAACGACCGTTGCACCGGACATGAACTTGCTGAGATGGGGAACGGTCCCGCCGTCGACCAAGCGCTCGAGATCCCACCACTCGAGTGCATCGAGGCCGATGACGACGATCCGCCGCCGAGTCGTCTCCATCGCTTCCTTCCTGACGGGCAGTCAGGGGGTGGCTGCCCAGGTCGACGGTACCGCAGGTCCCGGTTTCGGCACCGTGAACATCAGATGTTGAAAACCTCTTGCGTTCCCACGCCGTAGTGCTCGAGCACGTCCACGATCGACTCGACCTGCTCGTCGCTCAGCCGCGCCCGCCACCGGTGCCGTTGCTCGCTGGCGAGCCGACGCGTGTCGTACCCGGTGCCCGGCGTGTTCGCCTCGTCGATCGCCGCCACCGTCGCGTCGGTCCAGGTGAGATCGAGGCGCCCGAACAGCTCCTCGAAGCGGTCGTGCGGTGCGTCGCACAGATCGTCGTGATCGGCCGCGACCCAGTCCGGATGCTCGGCGAGGAGCCGGTCGAAGCGCCGGTGCAGCACGGCATAGCTGGCCGCTCGGCGCTGATCGTCGGTCGGGTCGGGGAACGGCGTCACGTCGGCGAGTCCGGCGAGGTCGACCATCCGCGGGTCGTCCTCGAAGCCCTGCGGCTCCCATCCGAAGTCGATCCAGCTCGACAGCACGTTGAGCGGGTTGCGGCGAATCACCAGCACGTGGGGGTCGGCGACCGAGCGGACCACGTCGGTGACGAACGCGGCGTGGACCGACTTCACGATGCGCACGCCCTCGCTGCCGCCCGCGCAACGGGGTTGGGCGAACCGCTCGAGCACGGCCTGGGCGACGCGCCCGCGCCGATCCGGCGTGCCGGCCATGATCCCGTCGAGCACCTCGCGCGGGATGCGGGCGCGGGCTGCGTCGATCGCCCGGGCCGTCCGGGTGTCGACCGTGCCGCCGTGCTCGAACGCCTCGCGCCACAACTCGCGATAGCGCTCCGGTGCCTCGTCGGCCGACACGGTCGGGTGCCGCCCGAGCCCGATCTTGGCGAGCAGCGCGAACCCGTCGTTGATGTCGTTGTCGGGCTCGTGGACGAGCCGGGTCCCGGGTGCGGTCGCCAGCACTTCGCTGCTCCAGGTCGTCCCGCTGCGCGGTGTACCGAGAAGGAGGATGTGTCGCCCACTCGCCGCCCGGGTCACGTCACAGACCGTAGGCCAGCACAGGGCGCCGGCGCCACGGATTCGGACGTGACACGTGTCTACGGCAGCACCCTCGACGGCTGCAGTAAGTTCGACCGTCTGTGGCGGTTCCGGTGGATCGGAGGATCCGACTCGCACGGCGGATGACGTCGCCGTCGGTCGCCCACTCGGTGTTCTTCAGCGTCAGCTCGAGCGGCGGCACCCTCGTCCTCCAGTTGCTCACGGGCGTGCTGACGGCGCGGCTGCTCGGTCCCGCTGGACGGGGCGAGATCGAGGCGGTGATGTCGTGGGTCAACCTCTTCGCGATCGTCTGTGCCTTCGGCTTCTTCAGCGGTCTCGGCTATCTGCAAGCGCGAGCGCGTGAGCCGTCACCCTCGCTGTTCGGCGCCGGCCTCCTCGGTGTGCTCCTCCTCGGCAGCGTCGGGCTGATCGTCACCGAGCTGTTGATCCCGGCGGGCTTCGCCGAACAGCGACCGGAGGTGGTGGACCTGGCGCGCGTGACGATGCTCGGGATCTTCGCGGTGATGGGCACCAACCTCGTGCGTTCACAGCTGTCGAGCAACAACTTCTTCCTGGCGGCGAGCGTCAACGTGGTCGGGCAACCGTTCCTCTACGCGCTCGGCGCGCTCGGTCTGTGGGCGGTCGGCGCGTACTCGGTCGGTGGCGTCACCAGCGTGCAGGTCGCCAGCTTCGCGGCCATGTTCCTGCTCGGCGCGGCGCTGCTCGGCGCCACCTCGGGCATCGCCATGCCGAAGCGTCGCGAGGTGGGCGAGGCAGCGGCGTACGGGGCGCGGAACTACGGGGCGTCGCTCAGCCGACTCGCCAACGCCCGACTCGACGTGGTGATCATGCCGGCCGTCCTGTTCGCCGACGAGATCGGGCTCTACGTCGTCGCCGTCAGCGTCGGGTCGATGATGGTGGCGCTCTTCCAGCAGTTGAACCGGGTCGTGTTCACCAACACTGCGCGGTCGGCGGGCGCGGCGCGCACCGAGCTCACGGAGCGGATGTTGCGCGGGGTGCTCTACAGCGCCTCGGCGATGGCCGTGGTGCTGGCGATCGTCGGTCCGGAGCTGATGGCGCTGGTCTACGGCGAAGAGTTCCGCGACTCGGCCGGCCCGTTGCGGCTGCTGCTGCCGGGTCTGGTGGCCTGGACGTGCGGCAACATCGCCAGCGGCGCGCTCGGTGGCCTCGGGCGACCCGGACGGACGAGCATCGCCCAGGGTGTCGGCGTCGTCGTCACCGTCGTCGGCTTGGTGCTCACGCTGCCGCGCTACGGCATCGACGGCGCGGCGTTGACGTCGACCCTGTCGTACCTCACCGTGACGGGACTGAACCTGTACTTCCTGCGGGCGGTGGACGGCACGTCGCTCCGCCGGGTGTTGTCGCCACGGCGCGCCGCCGACGACGGCCGGGCATTGGTCGACCGCGTGCGGTCGCGCTGACGAGCGGCTCCCTGGGCGGGGTTCAGCGGTCGCGCAGCCCCTTGCCGCCGAGGATCCGCTCGACGTTGCGTTCGACGCGGGCCGTGCGCGTGGACGCCTGCTTGGCCTCGGAGACATGCAGGTTGTACTCGCGTCGACGACCGGGCGTCAGCCCCTCGAACGCCGATCTGAAGGCGGCGTCGGCGTCGAGCCGATCCTGCAGCTCCGGTGCCAGGTCGGCAGCGGCGGCGGGCTCGACCTCCAGCCCGGCCTCCTCGACGTCGACCGCTTCGTCGAGGTAGGTGGCGATCGTCGGTGCGAGCCGTTCGACGTCGGCGACCGAGGTGAGCTCGACGCGCTTGGCGGACCTCGAGTTCGGACCCTGTGCGACGAGGATCCCCTCCGGGTCGGACAGGAGCGCGCCCTTGAAGAACATGAGCGCCAGGAAGCCCTTCATCTCCTGCACGATGGCGATGTTCTTGCCGTCGTGGGAGTAACAGGGCTTACCCCACTTGATCGACTCGGTCAGCCCACTGGCGAGCAGTGTCGGACGGAGCGCAGCGATCTCCGCAGGCCACTGCGCAGATGCTGCGAGGTACGCGTCGACGTCGGGATAGTGCTCCATGAGTGCGAGGCTACGCGCCGTTGCTCAGCGCATGTCGACGCGTGCCATCCCCCGCTCGACCGCTGCCACGAGCTCCGCCCGGAGGTCGGCGGCGGCGATGATGCGGTGCACCGACCCGACGGCCTGGGCACGCTGGACGCTGTGGATCGCGTCGAATTCCGCAGCCACCTCGCCGAGCTTCTCGGTGCGCACGACGTCCCACACGGTCGCCGCATCGGCACGCCGCTGGACGACGTCATCCGCGGCGGCGTTGGCCACGGCGTCCTCGGCGGCGCGGACCCGCGCGTCGGCGCGGGTCCGCTGGTCGACGTCGCGGGTGAAGACCACCGCCGCCGCGGGTGCGCCACCGATGACCGACGCGTACGAGCCCTCGACGGCCAACACCTCCATGTCGTCGTTGAGCTTCGCGGAGAACACCACGAAGGCACCGCCGTGGTAGCGCGACACGACACAGAGGACGATCGGCCCGTCGAAGTTGACGATCGCGCGGCCGATCTCGGCGCCGTACTCCAGCTGCAGCCGACGCAGTGACTCGGGCGAGCCGTCGAAGCCGGAGAGGTTGGCGAGCACCACGACCGGTCGCCCGCCACTGGCGGCGTTGATCGCCCGCGCCACCTTCTTCGACGACAGCGGGAAGAGGGTGCCCGCCGACCACTGCGCCGGGCCGTCCGCCGGCGTGAGCCCGTGCCGTGGCAACGGGCGCGACTCGATGCCGATCATCGAGATGGCGTGGCCACCGAGCCTGGCGTCGTAGACCACGGCGGTCTCGGCCTCGGCCATCTCGGGCCACCGCTCGAGGGTCGCGTGGTCGCCGTCGACGATCGCGTCCATCAGCGAGCGGATGTCGAAGGGCTTCTTGCGGTCGGGGTTCGTCGCCCCCGAGAAGATGTCGCCGACGCGGGTGAACTCGACGCCCTCGGCGGACTGGGGTGAGGAGGCGATGTCGCGCGACACCGGGTCGTCGGTGGGCGCCGACCTCGGCCACCGCTCGCCCGGCGCCTGGTAGGTGAGGTCGTAGTGGCGGGCGAGCAACTCGCACGCCGCGGTGAGGCTCGGCGCCCAGTACTGCGATTCGCCGTTCGGGCCCATGATCCGCTCGTAGCCGCCGATGCCGAAGTTGTCGTCGGCCGACACACCGCCGGAGTAGTCGATCGCCTGCTTGCCGGTGAGCACCATCGCACTGTCCGGGGTCATCACGAGGATGCCCCGCGTGTGCATCAGCATCGTCGCCTCGGCGTTCCAATAGGGCTGCGCACCGACGTTGATGCCGGCGACGACGACGTTGACCTCACCGCCGCGCTGCGTGTGCTCGACGAGACGGCGCAACACCCGTGCCACCCAGTCGAGGTTCTCGCTGCCGGAGTCCATGGCGATCTTCGCCCCCGCCGACAGGGCGAACCACTCGATCGGCACGTCCATCCGCTCGGCCAGGTCGATCGCCGCGAGCAGGCGGGTGCACTCGGCCTCGGAGATCGAGCCCATCGCCTTGGTCGGGTCGCCGAGGAGCGCGACGCGGGCCACGCCGTCGGGGTGACGCTCCGTGATCGAGGTGACCACGCCGAGCACGACCCCGGCGACGTTCCCACCGGGCGGTCGATCGACCGGGACGAGTCGGCCGTCGAGATCGAGGTCGTGCTCGACGAAGGTCCCGTCCGGGCCGCTGAGCAGCGGGACCAACTCGTACGGATAGACGAGCCCGCGCCGACGCGTCTGCATCACCGTGCGGGTGTAGTCGTCGAGGGGCTGCATCGGCTCGGTCGGCGGATCGGTGAGGCGGACGGCGACACCGCGACCTGCCTCGTACCCGATGCGCATCACGACCTCGGTCGGCTCGCCGTCGTCGTCGGCGGCGAGCCGACCGGACACGACGACCTGTTCGAGGCCGAGCCCTTCGGTGTTGGTGGCCAGCCGTCGGGCCAGGCCGTCCAGGTCGTCGACGGGCAGGTCGACCACCGGCCACACGTGGAGCATGATCCGGTTCCACTCGAGCGCGGCGGCACCGGGGATCGTCGTACGGGCGTTGCGGATCGCGTCGAGGCACGCGATCAGGACCTGCTCGACCTCGGGCAGGGCGACGACGGTGCCGTCGTCGTCCCGCACCGGCGTGAGGTCGCGCACCTCCGCGACCGCGACGAGCCGCCGATCGGACGGGTTGGTGCGGGCGACACAGTCGTAGAGGTGCACCTCCCCGGGTGCCGTCAGCCGCTCGATCTCGAAGTTCGCCAGACGCCACATCTGCAACCGCCGGGCGATCATCGGATGGAGGCTGCGGAACTTGATGTCCTCCTCGAACGCCGACCGCGTGGTCGTGACCAGTGCCTCCTCGGGTTCGTTGGCCATCCAGTACGGCCGCGCGCCGTCGCCGCCGACGCGCCGGAACGTGAAGGCGTCGAGGCGATCACCGCTGGAAGCGAGCAGTGCGACACGACCGATGCCGGCAGGGAGCTCCGTTCCGGCCAGCGCGTCGTCGAGACGATCGGGCAGCGCGGCCACGTCGGCCGGGCGCGTCGCCGAGATCGGCAGGAAGACGTCGACCACGACCGCCTCCGCGTCTGCCTCGGCGGCGACACTGCCCACGGCGGCGAGGGCAGGGGCGAGATCGTCGGCCGTGGATGCCCGCACCGCGAGCACGAGCACGTGGCGATCGTTGTGCGTGTACTCGGTGCGGCACACCTCGTGATCGCCACGGTCGACGACGTCGAACGGACCGAGCTCGCGGATGCGGTAGTACCGACGGGTCAGCACTTCGAGCAACCGTCCGGGTGCCTCGACGCTGCCGAGCACATCGCCGCGGGCGAGGATCGGGAGCAGCGCGAGCGGGCACGCCACGAGGCGCGAGAGCCGGGTGCCGGACTCGTCGGGATCGGCCGCCACCTCGCGCGCCAGGTGCAACATCTCCTCGGACACCTCGCTGTGCGAGTGCTCGATCAGGGGACGGTCGAAACGCTCGAATCGAACCGTGCGGGCGAGCGAGGCGACCGCAGGCACCCGCCGGCGGGTCGAGGCGATCAGCCGCTCGAGCGTCTCGCGCAAGCCGTGCTCGTGCAGCGGTCGGTCGAGCAGGGCGACGATCGTCGCGGTCTGGGCGTCACGCCGCTGCTGGGCGACGACGATCCGCATCAGGGCGGACTCGAGCTCGGGCGACGGGTCGAGCGACGCGACCCCGTAGTGCGCGAGCGCTCGCGTCAGCCGGTCGCTGAACCAACCCGGCAGGCCTTCGCGATCGACGTCGAGCGACCGGAGGTAGGTGTTGAGGTGCTCGCGCGGACCGCGCGTCGCGTCGGCCTCGGCGTCGGGCCGCTCGGGCCAGAGTGCGGCCAGGTCGGCGTAGGCGTCGAGGACCGCGAGCGCGCCGGCCGACGACGGGTCGACGGCACCGGACCCGACGAGCGCGGCCCCGCGCTGCGGGGCGACGTCGTAGCCGAGGATGGCGGCGCGCACGAGCGCCGTCGGGTCGGCGTCGCGCGTCGCCGTGCCCGGCGATGCCGAGGCGGCGAGGGCTGCCAGGTCGATGCGCTGGTCGGCGCCGTCGGGCTGGTCGTGCTGCTCGATCGGCTCGATCCGGAACAGCGGAGCGCCGGCGATCACCTGGACGTTGCGTGCGACGTACACCTCCGCGACGCGTCCGGCGACGGGGGCGGCCACGGCCAGCTCCATCTTCATCGCCTCGACCAACGCCAGCCGATCGCCCGGTTCGACGATGTCGCCAGCGCCGACGTCGACGCCGACGACGAGCGCCGCGGACGGGGCGCGGACGATCCCGGCGTCGTCACGCGAGTAGCGGTGGGCGACACCGTCGACCTCGACGAGATGGTCGGTGGCGTCGGTGGACGACGTGACGTCGTAGCTCGCCGCCCCGATGCGGAGCCGTCGCCGGGTGCGCGTGAGCCGATCGACGTCGACCCCGATGGTCGCGCCGTCGAGGGTGACCTCGGCACGCCCGTCGAGCACCTGGCGAACGGTGACGCGGTACGACTCGCCGCCGTGGCGCAGCTCGAACTCGTGCCCCAGCGAGTCGTCGACCTGCGGACGACCGCGCCGCGCCCAGGCGAGGAACGCCTCCCGGTCGAGGGCAGCCTGGTTCTCGGCGGCGTCGAGGGCCGCCGCGACGAGGCCGACGTCGGCGTGCCGCGTCGGGATGTGATCGCCGGCGGCGGTCAGCCGGTCCAGCCATTGGGTGTCGACCTCCCCGGCGCGCACCTCCGGGCGCGACAGCAGGTCGAGGAGGAACGACGAGTTGGTCGTGCCCCCGCGCACCAGCACGGTCATCTGCGACAACGCTCGATGCAGCCTCGACAGTGCTTCGGTGCGGTCGCGACCGTGGGCGATCACCTTGGCGATCATCGAGTCGTACTCGGGCGGGATGACGTCGCCCTCGGCGACGCCCGTGTCGACGCGGATGCCCGGCCCGACCGGCAGCGCGAAGCTCTCGATCGTCCCCGGTGACGGCGAGAACCCGCGCTGCGGATCCTCGGCGTTGAGGCGCGCCTCGACGGCGAACCCCTCACTCGGGGGCGGCTCCCCGTCGAGCCGTCCCCCGCCCGCGACCTCGATCTGCAACTTGACGAGATCGAGCCCCGTCGTGAGCTCCGTCACCGGGTGCTCCACCTGGAGTCGGGTGTTGACCTCGAGGAAGGCGAACGCCTGCTCGTCGGGTTGGTACAGGAACTCCACGGTGCCGGCGTTCTCGTACCCGGCTGCGGTCGCCAGACGAACTGCGGCGGCGCGCAGCTCGCGATCCTGCTCCGCGGAGATCGCCGTGCAGTGCGACTCCTCGATCACCTTCTGGTTCCGGCGCTGGAGGCTGCAGTCGCGCACGCCCACCGCCCACGCCGTCCCGTGGGTGTCGGCGATGACCTGGACCTCGACGTGACGAGCACCCGACACCACCCGCTCCATGAACACGGTCGGATCGCCGAACGCCTTGAGACCCTCGCTGCGCGCGCTGCGGAACGCCTCGTCGAGCTCGCCGAGTGCGTCGACCCGACGGATCCCGCGGCCGCCGCCGCCGGCGGTGGCCTTGACCATCAGTGGGAACCCGATCTGCGCGGCGTGCTCGCGGGCGTCCTCGATCGTGTCGACGGGACCGCCGCTCCACGGCGCGACGGGGACGCGCGCCTCCTCGGCGAGCAGCTTCGCCTCGATCTTGTCGCCGAGTCGTCGCATGACGTCGGCACGCGGGCCGATGAAGGTGACGCCGAGTCGATCGCACAGCTCGGCGAACTCGGCGCGTTCGGCGACGAACCCCCACCCGACCCATGCCGCGTCGGCCCGCGCCGCGATGAGCGCGCGCTCCAATGCGTCCAGGTCGAGGTACGGGCTGGCGGCGGTGATCGCGACGTCCTCGTCGAGGCACACGGCCTCGTCGGCTTCGCGCACGAACATCGCCGTGCGCTCCGCGGCGGTGTGCAGGGCGATGGCGCGCAGATCCGGTCGGCCCTCGTAGCGCAGCTCGCGCACGGCATTGATCAGGCGCATCGCGGCCTCGCCGCGGTTGACGACGGCGATGCGAGCGACCCCCGGGCTCATCACCGGCGAGCATATGTCACCGACACGCCGGGGTGCGTGGGGACGCGCCCGGTCCGGCGCGACCTCGGCCTCCGGCGTAGCGTGGAGGTCATGGCCGACATCGCCCAGGCCCCATCCGACGTGTTCTGCCGTGCGACGCTCAACTTCGCCGGGCGTCGCGCCGGGCTCGTCGGGTCGCCGGTCAGTGTCGACATCCACGACGGCCGCACCGCCGATCTGCCCGGATGGGAGGCGTGCGGCTTCGAACGCATCGACCACCGCTCGAGTGTGTCGAGCTGGGATGACGACGCCCTGGTCGCCTCGCACCACGCCGAGATGGAGCAACTGGCGCGCCGGATGACCGGGGCCGACGTCGCGCTCGTGTCGAGCCACATCAAGCGCGGTCCCGAACACGCCGAGCGGCACGCCGACCTGGCGCCCATCTCATTCGTCCACTCCGATTTCGCCATCGGCTACG
>CAYGLH010000026.1:19295-20326 GCA_964350535.1 uncultured Ilumatobacteraceae bacterium | reverse complement strand
GCGCTCGTCCCCTGGGCTCCCCCGGTGGCGGCCCAGTCCGAGGACGCCACCTGCCTGCTCTGCCACTCCGAGGTTCAGACCCCGGCCACGCGCGCGGCGAAGAGCCCCGGGTTCGAGGGCGCGCACGGCGAGGTCGCCTGCGTGGACTGCCACATGGCGCTCTACGCCTGGGACCCCGAGGAGGAGTTCGAGCACGAGGTCCCGCTGCCCGCGGCCTCCTGCACGGTGTGCCACGGCGACGTCGCCGGCGAGCTGGCCGGGGGGCCGCACAACGACGGCAAGGTCTCCTGCCAGGAGTGCCACGGCGCCCACGACCTGCGCGGGTTCGACCTGCACGACATGACGCTGGCCACGGGGCGGCTGAACGCCCTCTGCACGCGCTGCCACGTCGACGTCGTGCGCGCGGGCGAGGACGACATCCACGCGGCCGCCTTCCAGGGGCGCACCTGCCTGGCCTGCCACGACGCGCACGACACCTCGCCGCCGCAGCCCGAGGTGAACCAGCAGGTCTGCCTCATGTGCCACGAGTCGGACGAGGCGACCGAGGGCAACGGCTTCGCGCCGCCGGCCAGCGTGACGGGCTCCGTCCACGCGGGCCTCACCTGCGTCCTGTGCCACACCAGCATCCGAGAGACGGGCGAGCTGCCGCACGAGGACGTCGCCCCGGTGAACTGCGGGACCTGCCACCCGCAGGTCGCCGAGGCCTGCGCGCGCGGCCTGCACGACCGCACGCTCGAGAGCGGCGTCCGCGCCGCCGACTGCCGCGACTGCCACGGCACGCACGACATCCTGCCGAAGACCGACCCGCGCTCGCGCGCCTACCCGCGCAACCAGCCGGAGACCTGCGCGCGGTGCCACAACGGGCATCCGCCGGAGGACCGGCCGGCGCCCGCCGGCGACGAGGTCGACCGCTACCGCAGCAGCATCCACGGGCGCCTCCTGCTCGAGCAGGGGCTGCTGGTCTCCGCGACCTGCAGCTCGTGCCACGGCGCGCACGACATCCGCCCGGGCGAGGACGCCGAGTCGGCCAC
>CAYGLH010000026.1:0-19285 GCA_964350535.1 uncultured Ilumatobacteraceae bacterium | reverse complement strand
GCGGGCGTGCTCGAGGGCTACCTCGCCGGCGTGCACGGGGAGACGTTCCTCGCCGGCAGCACGGACGTCCCGGTCTGCACCGACTGCCACCAGGAGCACACGATCGAGGACCCCGCGCTGGCGTCCTCGAGCGCGTCGGAGGCGCTGGTCGCGCAGACCTGCGCGCGCTGCCACGCGGACGACGCCCTGGCGCAGGACTACGGCTTCAGCAGCACGGTGCTGACGTCCTGGGCCGGCTCCTACCACGGCATCGCGGGGTCGTTCGGCGCCTCGGGCGTGGCCAACTGCGCGTCCTGCCACGGCTACCACGCCGTCTTCCCCTCGAGCGATCCGCGCTCGAGCGTGCACGCGTCGAACCTCGAGGCGACCTGCGGGACCTGCCACCCCAACTCGACCGCGGCGTTCGCGAAGGTGCCCGTGCACTCGGTCGTCGACCGCGAGAGCAACTTCGTCCCGTGGATCGTGCGCACCGTGTACGCGGTGCTCATCGGCGCGGTGATCGGCGCGTTCGTCCTGTTCATCCTGTTCGACCTGTGGGGCCGCCTGCGCATCCGCATGGGCTGGGGCCCGCCGGAGACCGAGCACGTCGACCCCGAGCAGGTCGGCAACGGCACCCGGTTCGTGGTGTCCGAGATGGCCGGGCGGGCGACGATCGAGATGAAGGCCGAGGACCTCGGGCTGGAGCTCGACGGAGCGACGGTGGGCGAGATCATCGACGACCTCAAGCGGCTCGAGCACGAGGGGTACCACTTCGAGGCCGCCGACGCCTCGCTCGAACTGCTGATGCGCCGGGCCGCCGGCGGGGTCCCCGAGTTCTTCCGCGTCGAGTCGATGCGGGTGATCACCGACGAGCTCCCCGACGGGGACTTCACCACCGAGGCGACCGTCAAGGTGTGGGTCGGCGACGGCGATGATGCCGACCGCCACGTGCACGTCGCCGAGGGCAACGGTCCGGTCAACGCCATCGACGCCGCCCTGCGGATGGCCCTCGGCGCGGCGCTCCCGGCGCTCGATCGCATCCACCTCACGGACTTCAAGGTGCGCATCCTCGACGGCGGCAGCGCGACCGGGGCCACCACCCGCGTGCTGCTCAGCGCCACCGACGGCGAGACCGACTGGACGACCATCGGCGTCAGCCCGAACATCATCGAGGCCTCGTGGCGGGCGCTCGAGGACAGCCTGGTGTACGGACTCCTGCAGCAGGTCGGATAGAACTACCGGCGATGGCCGCACCGAAGTTCAGTCCCGTCGCCCCCACGGCGCGCACCACGTACTACCGCTCGCCCGAGCACGTGCCCGAGGCCTGGATGCCCGACCGCCCCGGCGTGGTCGACGGCTTCCAGCCGGTCGCACCCGGCCTCGGCGCGCAAGGGCCCGACCAGGGCTTCGCACTGCGCATCGCCAACCAGTTGAAGCCGAAGCTCCAGCTGCAGCCCGGCGAGCACGCCGACGACGTGATCCGCGGTTGCCTGGGTGTGGCGTTGCGTCGGGCCTCGATGTTCAGCCGAGCACCGGTGGTGCACGACCTCGACATCGCCTTCACCATCTTCGGCTACTACGACGAGAATCCTCCCGCCGAGTTGCTGGCGATGCGCGACGAGATGTTCGAAGGGCTCCGCCACGTCGGACATCACTACGTCGAGGCGCGGGCGGTGGCCGACCTGCCGCCGGAGTCCACGCTGCGCAGCACGCCGGACCAGGTGCGCGGGCGGTACCCGGGCGACTGGCGCGGGTTGCTCGGTCTCGCCTGAGCCGTCATTGCGTTTCCCCGGCCACGCAGGCCGCTGGTGGCCGTTCGCTCCGCTGGCGCTGCGCTGGCTCGCGAACTCGCACGTCTCGGCAGACTCGCGTATCTCGATCGCTCCTGCGCGCTCCTGACATATCGGGAGGTGAGCGTCGGATCTCGCCGTCGCACTCCCCGGGGACAACAGGGAGGGCATCCATGCCGACGTTCAACAACGATGTCGAGATCGTCGACGCCGAACTTCTGCTCGTCGACGCCAACGACGAGATGGTCGCACGGATCGACCAGGCGGGGAACATCCGGACGCGCCACGCGGTGGCGGGCGCGCTGGCCGATGCGTTCGTGCTGGACGCGGCGAACGCTGGGCTGCGCCTCGGCGCGGCGGACAACGCGGGTGATGTGGCGATCGTGGCCGGTAACGGTGCGGATGCGATCGTGCTGCGCGGCCACGACGGCCGTCTCCGGCTGGGCACGGCGGGCGTTGCCGGCGATCTCGAGATCGTCGACAGCGCCGGTGACGACGCGCTGACCTACCGGGCCGCGAGCGGCGAGCTGATGCTCGGTGCAGCATCGCGCCACGGCGAGATCATCGTCCGTGACGACTCGCTGCGTCCGGTGATCAGGCTCGCGGCGCAGAACGCGGCGGGGTACTTCGGCGACGAGGGCAACGAGGGGGACCTGGTCGTTCGCGACGGCAACGGGGCGGACGCCGTGCGCGTCGACGGCGGCGACGCGGTGATCTGGCTGGGAACCAGCGGCAACGGTGGACGGCTGGTCGGCGTCGCCGGCGGCGGGCAGCAGAGTGTGCTGCTCGACGCCGGAGACGCCGCGCTGCACCTCGGCAACAACGGGGTGGAGGGCGACCTCTACGTGCGGGACTCGAGCGGCCGCACGACGATGCGGTTCAACGGCCAGACCGCCGAGCTCCGCGTCGGCGATCAGGGCAACGAGGGCGACTTCGAGGTGCGCGACGGCCAGGGTCGCAACGTGTTCGACGTCAACGGGTCCACCGCCTGGGTGCGCATCGGAGCGGCGGGCAACGAGGGCGACGTCGAGGTGCTCGACGGTGACGGGCGGCGGGCGTTCCACGTCGACGGACAGAACGCCGTCGTGCGCGTCGGCGCGGTGGAGAACGAGGGCGACCTCATCGTGCACGACAACCGGGGTCACGAGGTCTTCCACTTCGACGGGCAGTACGCCGCGCTGTACCTCGGCGCCCAGGGCAACGAGGGCGACCTGTTCGTCCGCGACAACACCGGCAACACCGCGTTCCAGGTCGACGGTCGGTACGCCCAGGTCTGGATCGGCCGCCAGGACAACGAGGGCGACCTGCGGATCCGCGACGCCAACGGGCGCGACGCGTTCATCTTCGACGGCGGGACGGCTCAGCTGTGGCTCGGCGCCGAGGAGAACGAAGGCGACTTGCGCATCCGCAACGACGCCGGCAACGAGACGATCCACCTCAACGGCTCGAGCGGCGACATCATCCTCCGCAACGGTGACGCCGCCGAGGACTTCGACGTGGCCGACCCCGCCGAGGCCGAGCCGGGGACGGTCATGGTGCTCGAGGCCGACGGCAAGTTGCGCCCCTGCCGCACCGAGCACGATCGGCGCGTGGTGGGCGTCGTCGCCGGCGGCGGGTCGTACCGGCCGGGGGTGATCCTCGACCGCGATCCGGCGAAGGGCGCGCAGCGGGCGCCGATCTCGATCATGGGCAAGGTCTCGGTGAAGGTGGACGCCGACGCAGGGCCGATCCGCGCCGGCGACATGTTGACCACGTCGGCGACGCCGGGGTGCGCCCGCCCGGTCGGCGACCACGCCCAGGCCGCCGGTGCCGTGCTTGGCAAGGCGCTCACCCCGCTCGACTCGGGGGTCGGCATGGTCGACATGCTGATCTCCCTGCAGTGAGGTTCCGGTCATGCCTGACATCAGCGTGCGCGACCTGCTCGACTGCGTCGACGCCGACCTGACCGAGGACCAGTCGCTGCTCCGGCGCCTGTTCGGGTTCCGACGCGGCCTGGTGCCGCCCGACCCGACCGGCGCCGACGCCAGCGTCTCGGTGCGGCAACTGGCCGTCGACATCGACGGCGACCACATCCACCTCAACGTCATCGCCATGGGGTTCGACGCACTCAACACGGCGAACCTGGCGAGCGCCCGGATCGACGTCGACTACTGCATCTATCGGATCCGCAACATCTATCGCCCACAGGGGGTGGGTGTCGGCCGGGTGCTCCACTACTCGGTCGATCGCGACGACGCCGACGGGCTCGACGTGATCAACGGCTCCGACGAGTGCGTGGAGCTGTGGCGGTCGTTCTACGTCGACAACGACGGGATCGACGCCTTCGTCGTGCGGAGCATCTCCGGGCTGCTCGGCCTGTCGCCGGTCGGCGGTGACTGCGGCAAGCAGTCGAAGGACGACGGGCTGGTGGCCGGAGGCGTGGACAACAACGCCGAGGGGCTGTCGCGGACCTTCGCCCATGAGGTGGGGCACTTCCTCGGGCTGGATCACAACCACAACGAGCTCCCCGACGGGCCCTGCCCCGCCACCACCGCCGGCCAGAACAACTTGATGGCCCAGACGGGCTGCGCGATCAGCGTCCGCAACTCCGTGATCCTGACCAACACGCAGGGCAACGACATGGACGACCACTGCACGATCAGGGAGGGCTGCTGAGATGGCCGGACCCGAGACCACGCCGAACCCGGCGCGCCGCCCGGCGGTCCGCACCGACGCGGAGCTGCGCCGCCTGATCCGGGCCGACCCGCGCACCCCGGGGCGCGAGACCGCACTCGCCGACCTCGTCGAGCGAGCACCGCGCGGCCTGACCCGCACGCTGACGTCCGTCGCACTCGACGATGCGCTCGACACGCCGATCCGGCTCCAGGCGGTCGGCGCACTCGCCGGCCGGTCGGGCCTGCCGACGAGGAGCGCCCTCGAGGCGCTGCGCAGCCTGACCTCCGACACCGACGTCGCGGTCGCACGGCGGGCGATCGAGCGGCTCGGCAAGGTCGGCGGCGCCGACGATCTCGCGGCGCTGCGCGCCGTGCGCACGAGCGACCGCTCCACGCTGCGCACGGTGCGGGCGGCACAGTGCTTCCTGTCGTACCGGCACCGACTCGGGAAGTACCGGGTCGACCAGCCGAAGCGACGGCTCGCCGCGGGGGCGTCGGCCGAGCCGCTCACCGCCGGCGCGCCGACCAAGCGGCTCCGCGAGCGGTTCGAGTTGCGCGCCGCCGCGGTGCCCGGCGTCGACCTCATGTCGACGCCCGCACGGCGGGTCGAGTGCGGGAGCACGGAGCTGGCGCTCCTGCTCAATCGCGAGATCGTCGACGACGCGCAGACGGTGGCGACGCTGTCGCGCCAGCAGGCCGTCGCCGGGGTGATCACCCGCTACAACATCGAGACGGGCACCGACGAGCCCCGCTACTACCTGCTCACCGATCCGGTCCGAGGCGCGAGGTTCGGGATCCTCGGCGTCAGCGAGTCCGGCCGGGTCGGACTCGCCGGTGCCGGCGTCGTCGAGCGCGACATCGTGAGCTTCGAGGTCAACGCCACCGACCAGCCGCTCGACCATCCGCTCACCGTGCGCGGCAGCTACTCGCCCGCCGACGGTGCGGTGCGATTCGATGTGGCCCTCAGCGACGCAGGGTTCAGCGACGTCCAGCAGTCGCGGCGCCGCCAACCCACGCTCGATCCCGGCTGATCCCGGCTGATCCCGTCGGGTGGCGGCCGTGGCTTCGGGCAGACTGTGGGCCATGAGTCAGCCGATCACACTCACCGAGGAGCAACGCGAGTTCCGCGACGTCGTGCGGCAGTTCGCTGCCGACAAGATCGCTCCCCTCGCCGCCGAGACCGACCGCACCGCCGAGTACAGCTGGGAGGCGTTCGAGGCGCTGAAGTCGATGGAGCTCACCGCGCTGTCGTACCCGGCGGAGTACGGCGGGTCCGGCGCGTCCTTGGTCGATCAGGCGATCGTCACCGAGGAGCTCGCTGCCGCGTGTGCGTCGACGAGCTTGATGTTCCTGATCTCCAAGCTCGGCATGCTGCCGGTGATCAACTTCGGTTCGGAGGAGATCAAGTCGACGTACCTGCCGCGGATCGCCTCGGGAGAGAGCCAGGCGAGCTACTGCCTGTCCGAAGCCGACGCCGGCAGCGACGTCGCCTCGATGACCACCCGCGCCGTGCGCGACGGCGACGACTGGATCGTCAACGGCACGAAGACCTGGATCACCAACGCCGGGATCTCCGACCTCTACACGGTGTTCGCCCGCACGTCCGACGATCGCCACAAGGGCATCACGGCGTTCCTCGCCGAGAAGGACTGGGGTGTCCACGTCGACAAGCTCGAGCACAAGCTCGGCATCAAGGGCAGTCCCACCGGCGTCGTCCGTTTCGACGACTGCCGCATCCCCGACTCGCACCGCCTCGGTGAGGTGGGGGAGGGGTTCGCCGTCGCGATGCACACGCTCGACCGCAGCCGCCCGACGATCGGCGCGCAGGCGGTCGGTATCGGACGGGGCGCCCTCGACTACGCCATCGGCTACATGCAGGAGCGCACCACGTTCGGCCGCCCGCTGGCCGACAACCAGGGCCTGCAGTGGATGGTCGCCGATGCCGGGATGAAGCTCGAGGCCGCGCGGACGCTCGTGCACAAAGCGTGTGCGATGGTCGATGCCGGCGATCCCCACGGCGAGCTCTCGATGACGGGGGCGATGGCCAAGGCCTATGCGTCCGATGTGGCGATGGAGGTCACCACCGACGCCGTCCAGCTCCTCGGCGGCTACGGCTACACCAATGAGTTCCCCGTCGAGCGCATGATGCGCGACGCCAAGATCACCCAGATCTACGAGGGCACCAACCAGATCCAGCGCATGGTGATCGCCAAGCACCTGCTCAGGTAGCGGCCACGAGCTGAGGCAACTCTCGGCGTGATTCTTGACAGCAGCTGCAACGAATCACGCCCAGAGTTGGGGGTGATCGGCGTTCTGGTGGCCGATATCGGGATTGGTGACTCGGAGACGACCCGTTTCCCCTCACTACGCTCGGCGGCCATGGAGGAACTCGGGGGCAAGGTCGCGGCGATCACCGGCGGCGGGAGTGGCATCGGGCTGGCAACAGCCGAGGCGCTCGCCGCAGCGGGCATGGATCTGATGTTGATCGACATCGAGGCGTCCGTGCTGGCGTCGGCGGCGGAGTCCGTCGCGGCCCACGGCGGGCGCGTCGCCACCGCGGTGTGCGACGTCGCCGATCGGGCGGCGGTCGAGGCGGTGGCGGAGCGGACGTGGTCCGAGCTCGGCGGGTGCCACGTGCTGTTCAACAACGCGGGTGTCGCCGTGTCCGGGCCGATCCAGGAGATGACCCACGACGACTGGAGGTGGGTGCTCGACGTCGATCTGTGGGGCGTGATCCACGGCGTCGAGTCGTTCGTGCCGCGGATGATCGAGCAGGGCGAGGGAGGGCACATCGTGTCGACCGCGTCGTTCGCCGGCCTCGTCCCGAACGCCGGTCTCGGCGTCTACTGCGTCGCCAAGTACGGGGTGGTCGCCCTGATGGAGTGCCTGCGGCGCGACCTCAAGCCGCACCACATCGGGTCGTCCGTGCTGTGCCCGATGCGCGTCGCCACCAACATCGACGCCTCCGCCCGCAACCGGCACGCGCACTACGGCGGCCCCGAGGACGTGCCGGAGCTCGACGAGGACGAGCTCGCCGGTCGGCTGATCGAGGTCGGACCGGTCGCCGACCTGGTGGTGCGCGGCATCCTGCAGGACGAGCTCTATCTGCTCCCGCATCCCGAGAGCGAGCGGTTCATCCGCAACCGTTTCGAGCGCATGCTCAGCGCGTACGAGCGCCTCCCCGGCGTCCCGCTCGATTGACGCCGCCCGGCTCGCCGGTCAGGGGCGCTCGCCGACGTCGTCGAGGTAGTCGCCGAACTGCTCTTTCTTCACCAGGCGGCCGAGCTTGCGGTACTCGCGGGCGACGCCGGTGACGGCGGACCCCATCGTGATGTCGGTCCCGGCTGCTGCGGCGGCGAACGCCGCCTGCACCGCCGCATTGCGGATCGAACCTCCCGACAGCTCGAAGCGTTCGGCGAGCCAGTCGACGTCGACGCCGTCGGTCGGCGCCGACGGCGGCAGGTTGTGGCGCCAGATCCGCGCCCGCTCGTCGGGGCCGGGGAGCTCGAACGACACCCGCACATGGATCCGGCGCATGAACGCCTCGTCGATGTTCTTCTCGAAGTTGGTGGCCATGATCACCACGCCGTCGTAGGCCTCGAGCCGTTGGAGGAGGTACGACACCTCGATGTTGGCGTAGCGGTCGCGGGCGTCGCGCACCTCGGATCGCTTGCCGAAGAGCGCGTCGGCCTCGTCGAAGAAGAGCACCATGTTGCCGGCGCTGGCGGCATCGAAGATCTGCTCGAGGTTCTTCTCGGTCTCGCCGATGTACTTGCTGACGACCGACGACAGGTCGAGCTTGAACAGGTCGAGGCCGAGCTCGCCGGCGATGATCTCCGCAGCGAGCGTCTTGCCGGTGCCCGAGGGGCCGGAGAACAGACAGACGAGCCCGCGCGACGGGGTGGCGGTGAACCCCCACGTGTCGAAGACCTGGTCGGCGTGCCGGTAGCGATCGGCGATGGCACGCAGCAGATCGAGCCGCTCCTCGCCGAGCACGATGTCGTCCCAGGTGCGCGACGGCCTGATGCGCCGCGTGAGTTGCTCGAGCGGCCCGCTGGCCAGCCGCCTGACGGCGGCATCGAGGTCGCCGTCGGTCGCGGCGCGGGCCCGGGCGACCCGGGGGAGCTGCTCGAAGCTGAGCGGATGCGAGCGCTCGACGTCGGCACCGAACGCCTGGGCCCACTCGGCGTCGGTCGGATCGGCAGCGTCGGCGGTGACCTCGAGCCACGGACGATCCGGCAGGTCGTCGAGGGGCGGCGCAGCGCGTGCCGACAGGATCCACGACAGGTGGCGGGCTCGCTCCACCCACCGCCGGCCGTCCGGAGGCAGTGAACCGTCGAGCTCGACGAGCACGCCGGCGCCCGAGATCGTGGCTTCGCGCACCAACGCCGCCCACGCCGCCGGCTCGGCCGGCGCCGCCGCGCACAGCACGTGGCCGACGGGCGCGTGTCGGCAGCCCGCCTGGCGTCGACGCATCCGGTCGGGACCCTGGACCACCACGAGGTCGCTGACGGCCGCGACGTCGTCGCGATCGTCGCCCCGGTCGACGGCGACGACCTCCAGGCCGACGGGCAGTTCGGGATCGCGTGCCGAGTCCCCGGCGATCGCCCAGGTCAAACCGGGATGGACGACGATCGGGTGGTGTACCCACGGTCCGTCCGCCTGCACGTCGACGAGCGCGGCGCGGCGGAGCGCCGAGTCGTGGGACACGGCGAGCGGTCCCGGGTGGCCGTCGCCGAAGACGCCGGACAGCAGCCCGAGCGTCGGCCGGGCCCCGACCGGCCGGCCCTGGATGTCGGCCACGAGGTGGGCGCAGTACGGGTCGATGTCCGCGGCGAGCAGCACGGCGAGGACCTCTGCCTCGTCGGCGGACAGCCCGGTGTTGCCGACGATGACCCCGAACGGTTCGTCGTCGCCGAGCGCGTCGTGGAACGGGGGCGGCACCCCGTCGCCCGTGGGGTCCACGTCGTCCGCCGGTCCGACGCCGAGGGCGCGCGCCCGGGCGCCGAGCATGGCCCGCCCGTACGCGAACCAGTCCGGGAGCTGGGCCAGGGCCCGTGCGTCGCCGGATGCCGCGTCGCCCACTCCTTCCACGTCAGCAGTCAAGCAGACTTCCCGCACCGGCGCGCGTGTCAGACTGCACGCGTGCATGCCGGTCGCGGGGAGATCCTCTGGACCCCCGCCGCGGGCGCCTGGGAGTCCAGCAGGCTGGCGGAGTTCTGCCGGGACGTCGAGCTCCATGGCGGCCCGGCGCTCGACCGCTACGACCGGGTCCTCGCCTGGTCGCTCGACGAGCCGGCGTCGTTCTGGCAGGCCGTGGCGCGCTGGAGCGCCGTGCCGTGGCACGACCCGCCGCAGGAGGCGCTCGCCGACCGGACCATGCCCGGGGCCGAGTGGTTCGCCGGCGGCACGCTGAACTACGCCGAGGCGGCGCTGCGGTGGGCGCGGACCACGCCCGACGATCCAGCGGTCGTGGCGCTCAGCCAGACGCGGGAGCGCCACACCCTGACGTGGCGACACCTGGCCGACCAGGTCGCTGCCTGCAGGGCCGGCCTGGCGCGTTCGGGGGTGGGGCGGGGCGACCGGGTGGCGGCGTACCTGCCCAACATCCCCGAGACCCTCGTCGCCTTCCTGGCCACCGCGAGCCTCGGTGCGGTCTGGGCATCGTGTGCACCCGAGTTCGGCGTGCGGGCGGTCGTCGACCGCTTCGGCCAGATCGAGCCGACCGTCCTCCTCGCGGTCGACGGGTATCGGTACGGCGCGCGGGTGATCGACCGCCGGGCGGAGGTCGCCGCGATCGCGTCGGCACTCCCGGGGCTGCGGACGACCGTGCTCGTTCCCTATCTCCAGCGCGACGGCGACGAGTGTGCCGACGACGGCTGGTCCGCGCTCTGCGAGCCGTCCCATGGCGCCCCAACCGAGCTCGACGTCGAGCCCGTCGGCGTCGCGCATCCGCTCTACGTGCTGTTCTCGTCCGGCACGACCGGGCTCCCGAAGGCGATCGTGCACGGCCACGGTGGCATCACCATCGAGCACTGCAAGGCCCTCGGTCTGCACTACGACCTCGGTCCCGGGCAGCGATTCATGTGGTTCTCCACCACCGGCTGGATGATGTGGAACTTCCTCGTCTCCGGGTTGCTCGTCGGCAGCACGGTCACGTTGTTCGACGGCGACCCGGGGTCTCCGGACCTGCTCACGCTGTGGCGTCTCGCCGCGGAGGAGCAGCTCGACGTGCTCGGCGTGAGCGCTCCGTTCCTCGCGGCCTGCCGCAACGACGAGCTGCGGCCGTCGTCGACGCTCGACCTCGACCGGCTGCGCCACGTCGGCTCGACCGGCGCCCCGCTGTCGGCAGCGGCCGCTCGGTGGGTGCGCGACGCGGTCGGTCCGCACGTGCAGGTCGGCTCGATGAGCGGTGGCACCGACGTGTGCACGGCGTTCGTCGGTACGGCACCGATGCGCGAGGTCCGCGCCGGCGAGATCGGCGGTCGGATGCTCGGTTGCGACGTGCGCGCCTTCCGGCCGGACGGCACCGAGTGTGCGACCGGCGAGACGGGCGAGTTGGTGATCGCGTCGCCGATGCCCTCGATGCCGGTCGGGTTCTGGGGTGATGCCGACGGCTCGCGGATGGCCGAGGCGTACTTCGACGACTTCCCAGGGGTCTGGCGCCACGGCGACTGGATCACCTTCTCCGCCGACGGCTCGTGCGTGATCTCGGGTCGCTCGGACGCCACCCTCAACCGCGGCGGCGTCCGCCTCGGTACGGCCGACTTCTACACCGTCGTCGAGGCGTTGCCCGGCGTGGCCGACAGCGTGGTCGTCCACCTCGAGGACGACGAGGGCGGCGCGGGCGAGCTGATCCTGCTGGTGGCGTGCGCGGAGGGGGCGCGGCTCGACGACGACCTGCGCTCGGCGATCGCCGGCGCGCTGCGCCGCGAGCTGTCGCCGCGCCACGTGCCGGATGTGATCGACGAGATCCCGGTGGTGCCGCGCACGCTGTCGGGCAAGAAGCTCGAGGTCCCGCTGAAGCGGATGCTGGGTGGGGTGCAGGCGGAGCACGCCGCATCGCGCGACTCGCTGGCCGACCCGACCGCCCTCGATCGCGTGGAGGAGTGGATCCGATCGCGACGTTGACCGTACAGATGTTCGACGCGAGAATGGAGGCATGGCTCCTGCTCGGCGGTCGACGGCGACGATCCTGCACGCCGACCTCGACTCGTTCTACGCCTCGGTCGAGCAGCGCGACGAGCCCCGCCTGCGGGGCCGTCCCGTCGCGGTCGGCGGGGGCGTCGTGCTGGCGGCCAGCTACGAGGCCAAGGCGTTCGGTGTTTTCACCCCGATGTCCGAGCGCGATGCCCGGCGGTGCTGTCCCGACCTGATCGTGCGGCCACCGCGCTTCGATGCGTACACCGCGGCGAGCCGGGCCGTGTTCGACATCTTCCACGACACGACACCGCTGGTCGAGGGCCTGTCGGTCGACGAAGCGTTCCTCGACGTCGCAGGTCTCCGGCGCATCGCCGGCCCGCCACGGCTGATCGCCGACGGGTTGCGTCGGCGGGTCGCCGACGACGTCGGTCTGCCGATCACGGTCGGGGTGGCCCGTACGAAGTTCCTGGCGAAGGTGGCGAGCGGCGTCGCCAAGCCGGACGGGCTCCTGGTGGTCGAGCCCGGGTCCGAGCTCGACTTCCTCCACCCGTTGCCGGTGCAGAAGCTGTGGGGTGTGGGCGCCGTCACCGCGAGCAAGCTGGCGGCGCGCGGCATCGTCACCGTCGGTGACGTCGCCCGGCTCGACGAACACGTCGTCACGTCGCTGCTGGGGCGCGCCGCCGGTCGCCACCTCCACGCGCTCGCCCACAACCGCGACCCGCGCCCGGTCGACACGGGGCGCCGCCGACGTTCGATCGGTTCGCAGCAGGCGCTGGGACGGCGCGAGCACACCCGCGACGAGGTCGAGCTCGTGGTCCTCCGGCTCGTCGACCGCATCGCCGCCCGGATGCGGCGCGCCGAGCGACTGGGGCGCACCGTCACCGTGCGCTTCCGCTTCGACGACTTCGCCCGCGCCACCCGCTCGCACAGCCTGCCCCACCGCACCGACGCCACCCGTTCCCTCCAGACGGTGGCGATGGCGCTGCTCGCGGGCATGTGGCCGACGATCGACGAGCGCGGGCTCACGCTCATCGGCGTCAGCGTCGGTGATCTCGCCGACAACGGTCCACGTCAGCTCACCCTGCCCTTCGGTCACGTCGACGCCACCGAGCTCGACGTCGCCGTCGACGCGATCCGCGACCGCTTCGGCAGCGCTGCCGTCACGCGCGCCGGTTCCGTCGGGACCGACGTCGGGTTCAGCGTCCCGATGCTCCCGGACTGAGCGCGTAACGTGAGACCATGCCCAAGCCGGTCGTCAGCGGTGCCTCGCTCATGTGCACGATGGGGATGACCCCGGGCACGCTCAACGTCCTGCCGGTCAATCGGGTGATGTTCGAGAACAAGCCGGTCGCCACGGTCCAGGACAAGGTGCCCTTCCTCAACGTCATGCCGTTCGGGCTGTGCAACAGCCTCACCAACCCGATCACGGCGACACAGACCGCGGCCGCGCTCGGCGTCCTCACCCCCGGCACGTGCACCCCGGTGATCCCCGGGCCGTGGCTGCCGGGAGCGATCAAGACCAAGGTCGCCAACCAGGCGGCGCTGACCGATGCGTCGACGTGCATGTGCGCCTACGGCGGCCAGATCAAGGTCACCGTCGGCCAGGCCTTTCGGGAAGACATCACCTGACGTCGCGCGCCTGATGTCTGCGCGCGCCCGGCTCTTTTCCTGGTGTGCAGGAAGTGCTAGCTTCGCCACGCGGCGTGATCGTCGTTGGGGCGGCCGCAGCGTCCCGGCGGGGTGGACCACACCGTGACGGAGTGGGAGATCCGACACTTCGTGTCGCAGAGGATCACTGCCACTTGGGAGGAATCGTGCCGAGTTACCTGACCCCTGGCGTGTATGTCGAGGAGGTCCCCTCCTCGAGCGCCACGCTCTCCGCGGGTGCCACCGCAGTCGCCGCATTCGTCGGCTTCACCGCCAAGGCGCCCACCGACGACCCATCCGACCCCGACGGGCTGAAGCCCCGCCTCGTCACGAACTGGACCCAGTTCGAAGGCCTCTACGGCGGCTTCACGCCCGGCGCGATGCTCCCGCACTCGGTGTACGGCTTCTTCCTCAACGGCGGATCGATGGCCTACATCGTGCGGATCCCGCACACCGAGCCCGCCACCGAGTCAGGCCAGCTGGCGCTCACCGCCGGCGACCGGGCCCTCGGCCCCGCGGTGGAGTTCACCACCGTCGAGCCGAATGCCGCCGTCACGGTCACCGTGATCCCCGAGACGCCGGCCGACGACGCCGACGACGACGCGCCGCCCACGTTCGAAGTGATCGTCGCCGAGAAGGGCGACGAGCCCGAGACGTTCAGTGGCGTCACGCTCGGCGGGATCGCCGACACGATCAACGGGACCTCCACCAAGGTGAAGGTCGACACCAAGATCGACGTCGACCAGCTCGCCGCCGACCTGCAGACCCTGCCGACCGGCAGCTTTGCGATCGAGCCGGCGGCACCCACCCCGGTGGCGGTTCCCGGCCGGGCGTTCTCCGGATCCGAGACGTCGCGGACGGGCATCAACGGGCTCACGATCGCCGACGACGTCACGATGGTGATGGTCCCCGACCTCGTCACCGCCGCCACCCAGGACGACGGCACGGTCGACCTGGCGATGTGGAAGTCGGTGCAACTGGCACTGATCAATCACTGCGAGGGGCAGGCCAACCGCATGGCTGTGCTCGACTCGCCCCCGGGCATGTCGCCGCAGCAGATCAAGGAGTGGCGCAGCGACACGGCGATGTACGACTCGGCCTTCGCCGCGCTCTACTACCCCTGGATCGAGGTCGACAACCCCGCCGCCACCAACGGCGACACGTCGATCATGGTTCCGCCGTCCGGGCACATGTCGGGCATCTGGTCGCGCACCGACGAGACCCGTGGGGTGTG
The DNA here is from genome assembly GCA_964350535.1 of uncultured Ilumatobacteraceae bacterium. Classification (GTDB taxonomy): domain Bacteria; phylum Actinomycetota; class Acidimicrobiia; order Acidimicrobiales; family Ilumatobacteraceae; genus CAYGLH01. Next base: position 4,838 of record CAYGLH010000026.1, on the reverse strand, counting down.
GAAGGCGCCGGCGAACGAGGTGGTGCGCGGCGCGCTCAGCGTCGAGACCGACATCACCAAGGCCGAGCAGGGCCTGCTCAACCCCATCGGCATCAACTGCATCCGTCCGTTCGGCACGCAGGGCATCCGCGTGTGGGGTGCCCGCACGCTGTCCTCGAACACCGACTGGACCTACATCAACGTCCGGCGGCTGTTCAACATGATCGAGACGTCGATCATGAACGGCACGCAGTACGCCGTCTTCGAGCCCAACGACAAGAAGCTGTGGGAGGGCCTCAAGCGCACCGTCAGCGCGTTCTTGCGGGGACTCTGGCGCGACGGTGCGCTGTTCGGCGCCACCGCCGAGCAGGCGTTCTTCGTCAAGTGCGACGAGGAGACGAACCCGCCGGACTCGATCGATCAGGGCAAGGTCATCGTCGAGGTGGGGATCGCGCCCGTCAAGCCGGCCGAGTTCGTGATCTTCCGGATCAGCCAGTTGAAGGACGAGTCCGCCTGATCGGCGGCTGAGCGGCACAGAAAGGCGACACCATGCCAGTCACGACAGAAGGACAGGTCCAGGACCAGGAGCTGCTCGGTTCCTGGTTCGGCGTCGAGATCGAGGGCCTCGGGCCGAGTTTCTTCAGCGATGTCGGCGGCCTCGCCGTGGACATCGAGGTGGTGGAGAAGACCGACACCGCCGCCGACACGGTCACGCGCAAGCGACCCGGGACCACCAAGTACAACGAGCTCTCGCTCAAGCGCACACTCGGCCCCGACAAGACGTTCTGGGAGTGGGCGAAGTCGATCCGCGACGGCAGCAAGGAGTACCGGAAGAACGGGTCGGTCATCGTCTACGACATCGCCGGAGATCAGATCGGCAGGTGGGAGTTCACGAATGCGTGGCCGTCGAAATGGTCGGCGTCCGACCTCGATGTCGGCTCCGACGACCTGATGGAGGAAGAAGTGACCCTGCAGATCGAGATCCTCGTGAGGACCGTCTGAGATGGCAGCTCCAGGAGTCTCCCGCGAACACGATTCCGACTTCCAGGGCTCGTTCTTCGCCTTCGAGGTCGAGAGCTTGACCATCGCCTGGTTCACCGCCTGCAGCGGTCTCTCGCTCGAGTACGACGTCACCGACTTCAAGCAGGCGAACGCCGACGGCAAGATCGTCCAGGCCAAGCGTGCCGGCAAGGAGAAGTACAGCGAGGTGGTCCTGAAGCGTGGTCTGACCACCGACAAGACCGTGCACGACTGGTTCAAGACGGTCGTCGACGCGGCGGAGCCGACGCCGTACAAGACCGCCTCGATCGTGATCTACGACCGGCAGCAGACGGAGGTGGCGCGGTTCAACATGAATCAGTGCTGGCCCTCGAAGCTGACCGTGTCGGACCTCAGCGCCGGTTCCGACGACGTGATGATCGAAGAGCTGACGATCCAGCACGAGTTCCTCGACTGGATCAGCTGAGCTGATGCCCGGTCTGCGCACCGAGTTCACCTTCACGTTGCCGAAGGGCTTCGTCGGCGACGACGGAACCCTGCATCGAGACGGGACGATGCGGCTCGCGACGGCACGCGACGAGATCGAGCCGCTGCGCGATCGCTCGATCGACGGGCCCGACGATCCGTATCTCACGGTGCTCGTCCTCGCCCGGGTGGTGACGGAGCTGGGCTCGTTGCCCGCCGTCACCACGTCCACGATCGAGGGGCTCTTCGCGGCAGACCTGGCCTTCCTCCAAGATCTCTACGGGATCATCAACTTCGGCGATCAGCGCGACGTCGAGGCGCTGCAAGCGAGCGTGCTCCCGCTCGACGATGACCGGGCGGTCGACGCGTCGTCGATCGGCGATGTCATCGGGGACCCGGCCGAGAGCGAGTCGTCGACGGGGTCCGACCTCGGTCGTGACGAGCCCGAGCCCGAGGTCGTCAGGCGCACCAGCACCTCCCGCGCCGGGCGCATCGAGGAAGTCAGTCGCTCGGGGCCCGTCTGAGGGCGGACGTGCAGGGCCGAACGTGAAGCTCTACCCCGAGGAATCGTTGTGGAGCGAGATCACCTACCTCGCGTACCACCTGCATTGGGACTTCGATGCGCTGCTCGATCTCGAGCATCCCGATCGAGCCCGGCTGGTCGAGCTCGTCGCCGACATGAACGACCGGGCATGGGAGGCGCTCGCCGATGTCCAATGATGCCTTCGACGCGCACCGGGTCACTGCGGCGACGTTTCTCTTCGAGGTCGATGGCGTGGAGATCGGCCGCTTCATGGAGGTGAGCGGGCTCGAGGTCAGCATCGACACCGAGGACGTGGTCGAAGGTGGCGAGAACAGCTTCGTGCACAAACTTCCGGGCCGGATGAACTGGCCGAACATCACGTTGAAGCGCGGCATCACCCAGAACGATTCGTTGTTCACGTGGATGAACAAGGTGTCCGGCGAGCAGTTCGCTGCGGCGGGCGACCGGTTCGACCGGGCCAGCGCAGCGATCACGCTGCTCGGTCCGGCCGCCGAGCGCTTGCGTTCGTGGAGCTTCGACGGTGCGATGCCCGTGAAGTGGACCGGGCCGAGCTTTGCCGTGTCGTCCACGGACATGGCGGTCGAGGAGTTGGAGATCGCGCACCATGGATTCCGTGTCGCAGACTCCTGACGGCGGTTCGTTCGGCCGGTCGATGGCAGCGCGGGTCGAGCCGCGCACGGGCGCCCTCGCCCGGTTCGCGTCCGGATCGCTCATCGGCGCGGTCGGTCGCTCCAGCGTCGGCTTCGGCCGGGCGATCGGTCGGGCGGGAACGACGCGCCCGACGGTGACAGCCGCCGACCTGAACTCGCTGCTGCTCAAGCCACCTTCGATGTTCCGTCCGCAGCCGTCGTTCGAACTGTTCCCCGGTGGTGGGCCGGGGTCGCCCGACACCCCGCCGGTACGACGACCCGTGCGCGTGACGGGGTCGATCCCACCGGCCTCGGCGGCGACGAGCTGGACCAGTCGGCTGGTTGCGGGGTCGGCCTCGCGGCCGCAGGTCCGCCGATCAGCGGATCGACTGCAGCGGGACGTTCCGGCAGACTTCGTGTCCTCCGGCGATCGCAAGCTGGACGCGCTCCGACAGCTGCTCAGGGCGACGGGTGGCGACATCGCGACGGCGTTCGCCGGCGACGCCTCGCGGCGTGATGTGCCGGAGAGCTCGCTGCCGCCGTGGGAACGGGGTCGTCGTCGGGCATCGGCCGACGATGCGAGGACCGGTTCCGACCAGGACACGAGGAGAGCGGATCCGGCTCCCGCGGCGTCGTCGTCGGATGCTGCGCCGGCGCTGCCGGTCGAGGTCGATGTGGCGGCCGCGGCGTACGGTGACACGCGCGCTGGTCGCTCGACCGGGCCCGGAAGTCTCGCCGGCCGACTCCGCCCTGACCGTGTCGCGCCCGGAACGTCTGCGACGAGTCGCTCGTCGGCCCGCTCCCGCCCGGACGCCGAGCGGTCCCGGAATCGGCCCGCTCGCGCCGATGCACCGAGAGGTCGGACCGCTCCGCCGCAGGTTCCCGGCGCGGGGATGCCGGCGGCGGGACGCGACGGCGCAGGCCCTGCGACACGACGACGTCGGTCGAGTGGCCGCCCGGACCGTCTCGACGCGCTGCGGGAATTCTTGAGTGAGCACGGTGAGATCCCAGGCGGTAGCGCCGGCCGCACACCGTCCACCGGCCGCACACCGTCCGCGGGGTCGCGTCCGGGCGCGTCGACGAGCCCCACGGACCCCGATCAGCTTCGGGAACCGCCGGTGGATCGGCGTGCGGACCCCGGTGGGAGGTCGCGTCCGAACCCGCCGCCCGTGGCGCGCCAGAGCACGCGTGCCGGTCGGAGCCCGGAGACGGATCGAGCGACGCAGTCGGGCCTTCGCGACGCCGGCTCGACGCGGTCGCCGGACCCGAGTCCCGATGCGGGCCGGCGGGGGGCGAGCCACCGAGAGGATCGCTCTCTGCCTCACCGCCCACCCGTCGATCGCGGATCGGCGCTCGGCACCAGGCCCGCGACGAGCCTCGCCGTGGAGTCCGACCAGCCCCGGGCGCGAGCGGACGTCGCACCTCGCGTCCTGGTCGGTGGGCTGCCCGTCGCGCGGCCGCTCGCCGGTGGGTTCCACGCGCTCGATCGTCCGGCCGTCCCCGGCGATCTCCTCGTACGGCGAGCGTCCCCACGACACGACACAACGGATCGGATCCGCGGGGTGCGATCGGCCTCGCCTGCGAGCGGCGAGCGGCCCGGCGCGATGAACACATCGTCCCGGACGGCGAGATCATCCGACGAACTGGTTCCGCCGGAACGGCGGGTGGAGCCGGCGACCGTCCCTTCGGTGGATGTCGCCAGCGACCTCGTCGGGCGGCCCCCGGTCGACGTTCCCAGCTTGCCGGGTCGCGCACCCCACGCCAGGCGCACCGTCCGACGTCTCGCGCTGCCGTCCGCCCTGGCAACTGCCGGCGCGCTCCATCAGCGCGTCGCGCAGGTTGCCGACGCCGGCGCCACCGTGTCGTCGATCGGCGGGACCGGAGCGCCGGGCGGCTCACCGCTCGGCGGCCGAGGGCTCGGCGGGAACCCGCTCGCGCCGGTCGAATCGGACTCCTCGAGCGCCGCTCATGCCGGCCCGGCGACGACACCCGTGACGAGCACCGGGGCCCTTCCGGCACGCGAGCGTTCTGCCGCATTCGGTCTGTTCCCTCGGGCTGCCGAGCCGACCACGGCTCCGGTCCCGACGACCGACCGGGCGGTCATCACGACGCCACCGCCCTCGGGACGATCCTCCGGGCCGCCGTCGGGCACAGCTCCGTCGGCGGTCGCCGTCCCGGCGCCCCCGTCGATCCCGCGGGTCTCGCAGGCTCCCGCCGATGCG
>CAYGLH010000025.1:17697-20538 GCA_964350535.1 uncultured Ilumatobacteraceae bacterium | reverse complement strand
TCGAACCGCCGGCCGGCGGCCGCGGCGGTGACCGCGGAGGGTTCGGCGGCGGTGCCGGTGGGCCGGGCGGCGGGACCAACCCGCTCGTCGAGCGGTTCCTCGAGAACGACACGTTCGCCGCGCTCTACGAGGAACGACTCGAGGAGCTGCGCAGCGAGCTGATCGACGGCGGCGTGCTCGACGAGCTCGTCGCCACGTGGAGCGGCCTGCTCACCGAACAGGCCGCCGACCTCGTCGACGCGGCCACCGTCGAGCAGGATGCCGCGGTGATCCTCGATGGCTGACGGTTGACACCCGCCGCCTGGGCCCGCTAGTTTCGGTATCGGTTAATTAACCGATACGGAAACCAGGCGACCTGAAACATTCCGACCCGGAACCATGCGACCGGACACCACCACCGCCCCCGACGACGACCTGCTCGACGAGATGTTCGCGGCGCTCGCGAACCCGACACGTCGGGCGATCCTCGCTCGGCTCGCCGACGGCCCCGCGGGCGTCAACGAGCTCGCCGCACCGTTCGAGCTGTCGCTCCCGGCCATCTCCAAGCACATCAAGGTGCTCGAGCGCTCGGGGCTGATCGTGCGCAGCCGACGGGCCCAGTACCGGCCGTGCGCGCTGAACCCGGAGCGGCTGCGCGACGTCGCCTCCTGGGTCGACCGGTATCGCGCCATCTGGGAGACCAGGTTCGACCAACTCGACGACTACCTCGACCGCCTGGCCGAGCAGGAGGACCCGACCCGATGAACGACCGACACGTACCTGCCGACACCACCGCGTCCGACGTGGTGATCGAGCGCATCTTCGACGCCCCGATCGGGGTGGTGTGGCGGATGTGGACCGAGCCGGCGCACTTCGCCGCCTGGTACGGCCCGACCGGCGCGACGATCCCGGTCGCCGAGATGGACGTCACCGTCGGCGGCCGCCGGCTGATCTGCATGGAGATGGGCACGCCCGACGGGGTGATGCAGATGTGGTTCGTCGGCGAGTACCGCCACGTCGAGGCGCCGACGCGGCTCGTCTACACCGAATCGATCAGCGACGAGCACGGCAACGTCTCGTCCCCGCCGCCCGGCGCCACCGCCGACCAGCCTGGCGAGACCGACGTGATCGTCGAGCTCGACGACCTCGGCGACCGCACCCGGGTGACCCTCACCCATCGCGGCATCCCCGCCGACTCCCCGGGAGCGATGGGCTGGAACATGGCGCTCGACAAGCTCACCACACACCTCGCCTCGAACTGACCCCGGCACCCTCGCGGTGTGTGGGTCCGATCACGGTGCGACCGCCCGCCATCGGACCCGCAAAGCGAGCTGGGCCGGTTACGCGTCGGGTCCGCCGTACCAGGTGGCACCGGGGTGCGGCGTCGCGCCCTGCCACGTGTTGATCGCGGCGACACGCTGCTGTGCGGCGGCGCTCCGGCCGAGGCCGAGACCCTTGGCGATGGCGATCATCCCGTCGCCGGCCTGCACCTGGTACGCGCGCACCCCGGCGATCTTCGGCGGGAAGCGCACGACGTCGCCGGGTCGCCAGACCTTGTCGAGCGACGTGCCGTTGTGTTCGGCGACCGCCGTGGCCGCAGCGAAGCGCACGCCCCACGGCGCGTCACTGATGCCGAGGCAACGCCCGATCACCGCGATCAGCCCGTCGGCATCGGCGGTGGCGATGGTGTAGCAACCGCGCTCGGCGTCGGACGCCGGCGGCGGCGGCGACGCCGTCGACAGGTCGGCGGGTGCTTTGCCCTTGTTGGCCTCGACGGCCGATGCCGCCGCCCGGGCGCCGTCGGCGAAGCGCTCGGTGTGCCAGAGATGGTCGCCCTTCGGGTCCCACCCGGGTCCCGAGCCGTCGTGGCCCTTGTCGGAGCCGCGCCACGGGAACCACGGTTGCTTCGACGACACCGAGTCCTGGTACATCCGGAACGCGACCGCGGCGTTCACCGCCAGGTCGAGCAGGTCGGTGTCCCTCGCGATCGCGAGCTTCGTGCGGAGGTCGGCGTAGGGGTCGCGTTGGAGGTTGGTCCAGTTGATCTGCCACATGCCGCGGTCGGAGGTGTTGGGGTTGATCCGGTCGGACTGCCATCCCGACTCGCGGCCGGCGATCATCGTGATCGTCGCCAGGTCGTCGCCGCGGAAGCCAGCCGCGTAGGCGGCGACAGCGGCGGCCACGGCACCGTGCTCCGCCACCGGCGGCGCCTTCGGTGCGGCCGGCTTGTGGGGCTTGCCCGACGATGTGGTGACGTTCTCGCGCGGGCGGCCATCGTCGGGCATCAAGCCGAGCTCCGCCCACGTCTTCGGTCCGACGATGCCGTCGACCGTGAGCTTGCGGGCCTTCTGGAACTCGCGCACGGACCGCTCGGTCGCCGGGCCGAAGTCGCCGTCGATCCCGGTCGGGATGCCCGCCCGGGTGAGCGCCCACTGCACGGCCTCGACGCCTGCGCCGCGCGCCCCCTTGCTCAGCGAGCCCGACCTCGGCAGTTCGCGGTAGAACGCCTCCCGCCGTGCCGGATCGGTCGGCACCGCCGGCTGCAAGCGGATCGCCCCCGACCCCTCCAGCTGGAGCACGGCGCTCGGCAGGTCGTCACCGGGGAAGTACGGCCAGTGCCAGGGCTCGGACTTGACCGAGTTCCAGAACCCGAACGACGGACCGTGTGCGGCGAGCCACGCCAAGGTCGCCGGGCCGACCCCTTCGAGCTTGCCCGAGGCGCTGCGCTGCGCCAGGTCGGGGGTGACGCCGAGGCCGTGCTTCGACGTGCCGGGCGTGGCCGCCATCGCCATGTTCGGCTTGAGCCAGTAGGTGACGCCGTTCCAGGTCTTGGTCTTGCGGCCGGCGATGGGCTTCTTCGAG
>CAYGLH010000025.1:0-17675 GCA_964350535.1 uncultured Ilumatobacteraceae bacterium | reverse complement strand
ACCATCACGAAGTTGCGGATGCCGCAGGGCTGCAGCAGTGCGGCGGGGATCTTCCCGTTGCTGTGCGCGCGCACCACCTGTGGCAGCGACACCTGGCTCTCGGATCGGAACGGCAACTTGACCACGACTCGACCTCCCGCAGTGGTTTCCCGGGTCGCGACACTAGACCGGCACTGTCCGCTCGCCGGCCGAATACCGCGAACCTGTTACGAAGGGGTCTGACACCTTGGTGACAGGTGACGCTGGGAGGGGACGATGACCGAGGACGGCAACGGCGACGGCAACGGCGACGGCGACGGCTACGAGACGATTCGCTACGACACCGCCGAGGCGGTGGCGACGATCACGCTCGACCGGCCCGAGCAACTCAACGCCTGGACACCGGCGATGGCCGAGGAGCTCGCCGACGCGATCGGACGGGCGAACGACGATCCGGCGATCGGTGCGATCGTGATGACCGGCGCGGGACGCGCGTTCTGCGCCGGCGCCGACATGGACGAGGTGTTCCAGACGCGGATCGACGGCACCGACCCGGGCAACGACACGAGCGGCGGATCGGGCGGGATGCCGGCGACGGTCGACTGGGTCCGGTTGCTGCGCGAGTCGAAACCGATCGTGGCCGCGCTCAACGGGCACGCCGTCGGCATCGGGCTCACGATGGTGCTGCCCGCCGACGTCCTCGTCGCGTCGCGCCAGGCGAAGCTCGGCAACGTGTTCATCAAGGTCGGGCTGGTGCCCGAGCTGGCGAGCACGACGTTCCTCGTGCAGCGCGTCGGCTGGGGCAAGGCGTCGGAGCTGTCGCTCACCGGCGAGACGATCTCGGGCGAAGAAGCGGCGCGCATCGGGCTGGTCGACCACGTCGCCGACGACGGGCCCGCCACCGTGGCGAAGGCGAACGAGGTCGCCACGGCGATCGCCGCCAACCCCACGCCACAGGCGCGGATGATCAAGTCGTTGCTCACCCAGAACGCCGTGGAGACCGACCTCGATGCCGCGCAAGCGCGCGAGAGTGCGCTGCTGGTCGAGTGTTGGGCGACCCCCGAGCACCACGAAGCCGTCAACGCCTTCCTCGAGAAGCACCAACCCACCTTCCGCTGCCGCACCCAGTATTGCACAACGCTCAAGAAATCTGCTGGACTCCGCTGACGCGTGACATCCGGCACGCTGATGTAGCAGGGAGGGGATCCCACATGGCACACGAGTTCCTGTCCGACGAGTGGATGGACGCGGTCGAAGCGCTCAACGACGAGGCGCCCGAACCGCCGGCAGCCACGAAGGACGTCGTCATCAACCTCGTGGTGACCGACAGCCCGTTCGGCGATCGCGAGTCGCACATGGCCGCGGGCAAGTTCCAGCGTGGTCTCAGCGACGGTGCCGGCACCACGATGACGATGACCTACGACGTCGCCAAGAAGCTCTTCGTCGACCAGGACCAGGCCGCCTCGATGCAGGCCTTCATGTCCGGTCAGATCAAGGTCACCGGCGACATGACCCAGCTGATGAAGCTGCAGACCGCAGGGCCCCCGACCGCCGAACAAGAGGCGTTCCAGGCCCGCATCCAAGAGCTCACGGCCTGACCCCGACCGGCGACGACGGGGCGGGTCGGCGGAGTTCGCCGACCGGCCGCGCGAATCGCTAGGTTGCCGACGGCGCGTGACATGTGACACGCGTCAGAATGAATGGGCGGGAACCACCCGTGCGCAACACCAACCACCACGACACTCATCTCTATGGGGGAAACCATGCGTGAACGATCCATTGGACGGCGGCGATTCCGCCGGGCCGTGGTCGCCGCAGTGTCGCTGTCACTCGTCGCCGCCGCGTGCGGCAGCGACGATGACGACGACGGCAGCGACACGGCGACCGAAGACTCGGCGCCCGCCGAAACCGACGGCGGCGACGAGGCGACCGACGACACCGAAGCCACCGAGGACACCGAGGCGACGGAGGACACCGAAGGCGACGACGGCACCGAGACCGAAGACACCGGCGAGGCGCCCGACGGCGAGGACGAGCCCGTCCTCACCGAACCGCCCGAACTGACCGCCGATCCCGTCGAGGGCGGCAGCATCGTCGTCGCCGGCGAAGCCGAGACGGCCAACCCGTGGACGCCTGCGGCGATGAACTGCGACTCGTTCTGCCAGATGCGCGCCCGCACCTTCTACGACCCGCTGGTCGTCGTCAACGAAGCGCTCGAGGTCGAGCCGTTCCTGGCCGAGAGCATCGAGGCCAACGAGGACTCCACCGAGTTCACGATCAAGATCCGCGAGGGCATCACCTTCACGGATGGTGAGGTGCTCGACGCCGACGCGGCGATGGACAACATCAACCGCTCGTTCACCAGCCTCCTGATCGGCGCCGCCGTGAAGGACGTGGCCAAGAACGAGGACGGCTCGGTGATGTTCGAGAAGGTCGACGACTACACCTTCAAGATGTTCACCGGCTTCAACGGTGACCCGAGCCAGCCGCTGTCGTGGCCGCTCTTCCCCTACTACCTCGGTGGCCAGGGCGGCCTGATGGCCTCGCCCGCATGGCTCGCCGAGGTCGACGGCGGTGGCGACCCCACTGCGGCGGTCGGCACCGGCCCGTTCATCCTCGAGAGCTACGCGCCGGGCGACCGACTGATCGTCACCAAGAACCCGGACTACTGGCTGAGCGATGCCAACGGCATGCAACTGCCCTACCTCGACTCGATCGAGTTCCGCGTGATCCCCGACAGCCAGGTGCGCGGCGAGGCGCTGCGCTCCGGCGACGTCGACCTGATCTCGACGAGCGACTCGCTGGTCGTGGGCCAGTTGGCGGAGGAAGGCAACTTCACCTACGACAACCAGGGTCAGTACAGCGAGGCCAACTACATCATGATGAACCTCTCGAAGCCGTACCTGGCCGACCGGACGGTTCGTTGTGCGCTGAGCCAGGCGATCAACAAGGACGAGCTCGTCGAGATCGTCACGTCGGGCTACGGCAAGCGGTCGGACCAGATGTTCACGCCGGGCCAGGAGGGCTACCTCCCCGACGGCAACAACACGCCGCCCTACGACCCCGATGCCGCCCGCGCGGCGATCGAGGCCTGGGAAGCGGAGAACGGTCCCCTGTCGATCCAATACTCGACCACGCCCACGGCGTCGAACCTGACCACCGCCCAGTACCTGCAGCAGGCCTGGGGTGAGGTCGGCGTCGACGTCGAGGTCGCCCAGATCGAGCAGTCGGAGCTGATCAACAACGCGCTGTTCGGCGCCGAGTTCTTCGACGCCTTCGGCTGGCGCAACCACGCCGGGTTGTTCCTCGACTCGCAGTACTACTGGTGGCACAGCTCGGCGTCCGCGCCTCCTGGCGAACTGGCGCTGAACTTCGGCCGTCTGGAAGACCCCGAGCTCGACGCGCTGCTCGAGCAGTCCCGCACCGAGGCCGATCCCGAGGTCCGCAACGACCTCGCCGAGCAGGCCAACCAGCGGTTCGCGGAGCAGTGCTTCACGATCCCGACCTCGTCCACCCAGTGGGGCGTGTTCTACGACCCCGCCGTCCAGGGCATCGGCCGTGCGCCGCTGCCCGACGGTGATGGCTTCATGCGAGACGGTGCCGGGTTCCCCGGCCAGGTCTGGCTGACCGGAGTCTTCGTCACCGAGTGACCGACCGATGAGGTGGGGGCCTGCCCGTCCCGGGTGGGCCCCCACCTCCTCACACCCACATGCGCTACTTCCTTCAACGCCTCGTCCACTTCTCCCTGGTCTTCATCGTCGTCACGTTCCTCGTGATGGCGGCCACGCGGATCGGCAGCACCGACCCCATCCGCGATCTCGCCGGCGGTGCCGTCAGCGATCAGCAGATCCAGAACGTGATCGACGACTACCCGTACCTCGAGAAGCCGCTGCCCGTGCAGTACGTGTACTGGCTCGGCGACTTCCTCACCGGCGACCTCGGGTACTCGTACTCGCAGAGCCAGTCCGGGCTCGACATGTTCAAGCAACGCCTCCCGCCGACGATCTTCATCGGGCTGTGGGCGATCGTCCTCGGACTCCTCGTCGCCGTGCCACTCGGTGTGTACGGCGCCTACAAGCGCGACGGCTGGTTCGACCGCAGCTCCAGCGTCGGCTCCTTCGCCGCGATCTCGACGCCGCCGCTCGTCGTCGCCGTGGCACTCCTCTACCTCGTCGTCTCCAGATGGTCCTTCTTCCCGACCGTGGGCGGCTCCAACTACGTCGCACCGTGGGACAACCCGGTCGACCACTTCAAGAACTTCTTCATCCCGTCGGTGGCCCTGGCGATCGGCCTCGGCGCGATCTGGAGCCGCTTCCTGCGCGCCGACATGATCCAGACCCTGCAGAGCGACTACATCATGCTCGCCCGCGCCAAGGGCGTGCCGCCGAAGCGGGTCCTCTGGGGCCACGCCTTGCGCGGCTCGGTCCTGACGCTGATCACGAGCGTCGCCCTCCAGCTGGCGGCGCTCGTCTCCGGCGCCGTCATCGTCGAGCAGTTCTTCGGGCCGCGTGGCATCGGCGACCGGCTCGTGTTCGCCATCCAGCAGAACGACATCCTGATCCTGCAATCGATCACCGCCGTGCTCGTCGTCGCCGTCGTGTTCTTCAACCTGCTCGTCGACCTCATGTACGCCATCGTCGATCCGCGGATCCGCCACGCAAGGAAGATGGGATGAGCGACACGATCCACCAACGAACGGTCGAGGACGACATCGCCGAAGCGACCTTGCCCGACATCGACTCGGGAAAGGTCCGCAAGAAGAAGCCGATCGGCCTGTGGATCGGCGCCGGCTGGCTGATCTTCCTCGCCTTCAACGCCGCCTTCGCCGACTACCTCCCGTGGATCAGCGGGCAGACCGAGAGCCTCACCGGTGGCGCCAACTTCGGGTTCGGACCTGGCCTCGACGCCTGGTTCGGCACCGACCAGCTCGGTCGCGACGTCTTCTCCCGCTGCATCTACGGCGGGCGGATGGCGCTGACCGTGTGCACCGTGAGCATCCTCGCGGGCATCATCATCGGTGGTGTGCTCGGCATGGTCGGCGGCTACTTCAAGGGCAAGACCGACCGCGGCATCTCCGTGCTCAACGATGCCCTGCTGGCGTTCCCGGCGATCGTCGCCGCGGCGTTGATCATCGGCCGCTTCGACGCCCTGGCGTCGAGCGACACCCAGTTCCTCGGCTTCGGCTTCGACTGGCTGACCCGACGGTGGTCGGTGTCGATCATCTTCGCCGTGCTCTCGATCGCCCCGGTCGCCCGCATCGTGCGTGCCCAGACGTTGTCGCTGTCCGAGCGTGAGTACGTGCTCGCCGCCCGCAGCCTCGGCGCCCGCACGCCGCGCATCCTCATCCGGGAGGTCCTCCCGAACCTGATCCCGGCGATGGTGTCGGTGCTGTTCACCGGCATCGCCATCCTGCTGGCCGCCGAAGGCGGCCTGGCGTTCATCGGCTACAGCGTGAAGCCGCCCGACGCCTCGTGGGGCCTGATGATCAACGAGTCGCGCAACCGCATCCAGGACGCCTGGTGGGCGACGATCTTCCCCGCGATCATGCTCTTCGCGACGGTGCTCGCGTTCAACCTCGTGGGCGACTGGTTCGCCAAGCGCTTCGACATCCGGGAGGCCGCGCTGTGACCGATCAGCCACACACCCCGACCGCGACCACCCAGGCCGGCACCCGCCAGGTCGACGGACCGCTGCTCGAGGTCACCGATCTCAAGACGCACTTCCGCACCCCGCGCGGCCGCGTCCGCGCCGTCGACGGCGTGACGCTCTCACTCGAGCGCGGCAAGGCGCTCGGTGTGGTCGGCGAGTCGGGATCGGGCAAGACCGTGCTCTCGCGTTCGATCATGGGCCTGCTCCCCAAGTCGGGCCTCGAGCGCCACGGTTCCGTGCGGTTCGAGGGCATGGATGTGATGGACCTCTCGCCCAAGCAGATGCGCCACATCTGGGGCAGCGAGATGGCGATGATCTTCCAGGACCCGATGAGCTCGCTGAACCCGCTGATGAAGATCGGCAAGCAGATCACCGAGCCGCTGAAGATCCACCTCGACATGAAGGGCAGCACCGCCCGCGACACCGCGGTGCAGCTGCTCAAGGACGTCCGGATCCCGGAGGCCGAACGGCGCCTCGAGCAGTACCCGCACGAGCTGTCGGGCGGCATGCGCCAGCGCGTGATGATCGCCATCGCGCTCGCCTGCGGCCCGACGATGCTGTTCGCCGACGAGCCGACCACGGCCCTCGACGTCACGGTCCAGGCACAGATCCTCGACCTGCTCGGCGAGCAGCGCCGTGAGCGCAACATGTCCGTCGTCCTGGTCACCCACGACCTCGGCGTCGTCGCCGGCCACACCGACGAGATCGCCGTGATGTACGGCGGTCGAGTGGTCGAGAAGGCGCCGACCCGCGAGCTCTTCGCCAACATGAAGATGCCGTACACCAAGTCGCTGCTGCGGAGCATCCCGAAGCTCGACGATCCGAGCCACACCCGGCTGACGGCGATCGGTGGTCGCCCGCCGGACCTCGTCAACCCGCCGCCCGGCTGCAAGTTCGCGCCGCGCTGCCCGTACGCCCGCGAGCGCTGCCACGAGGAGGAGCCACCGTTGACCCCCGCCGGCCGACCCGATCACGTCTACGCCTGCTGGTATCCCGTCGGCTCCCCCGAGTTCCAGGAACGCGACGAGCAGCTCGAACGCGAGCGCGAAGCCGAGCAGGAAGCCCTCGCCGCCCTCGCCGCGTCGGCCACCACCGACGGAGGGACCGCCTGATGGCCGGCAGCGGCAAGGCCCACCTGCGCGACGACGGCGACGCGGTCCTGCGCGTCGAAGACCTCGTGATGGAGTTCCCCGTCGGCCGGACCGGCCTCAAGGTCCATGCCGTGTCGGGGATCAGCTTCGACGTCCTGCGCGGCGAGACGCTCGGGCTCGTCGGCGAATCGGGGTGCGGCAAGAGCACCACGGGGCGGGCGATCATGCAGCTCCCGCGTCCGACGTCGGGATCCGTGAAGTTCGAGGGCACCGAGATCACCGCGCTCCACGGCGGCGACATGCGCGAGGCGCGCACGCGGATGCAGATGATCTTCCAGGACCCGATCTCCGCACTGAACCCTCGCCGCAAGGTGCGCGACGTGGTGATGGAGCCCCTGAACATCTGGAAGCGCGGCTCGAAGGCCGAGCGCGGCGAGCGCGTCGACAAGGTGCTCGACGACGTCGGCATCGACCCCGCCCGCGCCGCCGAGAGCCAGGCGCACCAGTTCTCGGGCGGGCAGTGCCAACGCATCTCGATCGCCCGCGGCCTCGTGCTCGACCCGACGCTGATCATCTGTGACGAGCCGGTGTCCGCGCTCGACGTCAGCGTCCAGGCGCAGGTGCTGAACCTGCTCGAGGACCTCAAGGCGCAGTACGGCCTCACGCTGATCTTCATCGCTCACGACCTCGCGGTCGTGAAGAACGTCAGCGACCGCGTGGCGGTGATGTACCTCGGCAAGCTGTGCGAGGTGGCGGCGAGCGACGACCTCTACGCCAGGCCGTCGCATCCGTACACCAAGGTGCTGCTCGATGCGATCCCGGTCCCCGACCCCACCGTCGAGCTGTCGCACACCAACATCGTCGGCGAACCTCCATCGCCGGTGTTGCCGCCGGCCGGGTGCCGCTTCCATCCGCGCTGCCCGAATGCCGACGACACGTGCATGACCGAGGAGCCGCAGCTCCGCGACCTCGGCGGCGGCCACTTCATCGCCTGCCACCATCCGCTGGAGACCCCGGTCGAGGTGTCGGCCGGCCCGGCGACCACCGCCGACACCTGAGCCCCGCACCCGGCGCACGTCGCCGGGGCTCGTGTGCGCCGATCCTGCGAGGTGACGTGTGAGCGACGACAAGATCATCATCGGGCTGACGACGATCGTCGCCTTCGGTATCGGGGCGCAGTGGGTCGGTCGGCGCCTCGGCATCCCGTCGGTGCTGATCCTGCTGCCGGCCGGCCTGCTGGCCGGTGGCGTGCTGGGTTGGGTCGATCCGCAGGAGATGTTCGGCGAGCTGCTGTTCCCGGCGGTGACGCTGCTCGTCAGCGTGCTGCTGTTCCACAGCGGACTCGGGCTGCGCGTCGAGGAGCTGCCGGCCCGCGTGCGCGGCACGGTCGTCAGGCTGGTCAGCCTCGGCCTCCTCATCACCCTCGGCGGCGCCGCTGCCGCGGCGGCGCTCGTGCTCGACGTCCCGATCGAGCTGGCGGTGATGACCGGCACGATCCTCGTCGTGTCGGGCCCGACCGTGATCGGGCCGATGCTGCGGGTCGTGCGCCCCGAGCCGCCCACCGGCACGGTGCTGATGTGGGAAGGCACCGCGCTCGACCCGATCGGGGCGACCGTCGGCGTGGTCGTGCTCAACCTGGTGCTCGCCTCCAACCGGGGCGGCATTCATCCCGTCTGGCAGATGCTCGGCCGGCTCAGCGTCGGCATCGCCGTCGGGGCAGCCATGGCCGTGCTGCTCGTCCTCGTCATCTCACGGTTCCTGGTGACCGACGACATGGAGGCGGCGGTCGGGTTGATGTTCGCCGTCGGCGCGTTCGGGATCGCCGAGGTGGCGCTGTCCGAGGCCGGTCTGTTCGCCACCCTCACGCTCGGCATCGCGCTGGCCAACCAACGACTCGCCCCCACGTCGCGGATGGTCGGGTTCGGCGACACGTTCGAGGTGCTCATCATCGGTGGGCTCTTCATCGTGCTCGGCGCGACGATCGAGATCGACGCGCTCATCGACCAGATCTGGCCGATCCTGGCGATCGTGGCGATGCTGGTGCTCGTCGTCCGTCCGGTCACGGCCGCGATCTGCCTCATCGGCACGCCCCTGTCGCGCCACGAGCGGATCTTCGTCGGCAGCATGGAGCCGCGCGGCATCGTCGCGGCGGCGACCGCGGCGCAGTTCTCGGGGACGCTGGCCGACGCCGGCTACGACACGGACTTCCTCGCTCCGACCGTGTTCGGCGTGATCCTCGGGACCGGCGTGGTGTACGGACTCGCCTCCGAACCGGTGGCCCGCCTGCTCCGCATCCAGCGCGCCAAGCCGACCCGCGTCGCGCTGATCGGCGGCGACGAGTGGCTGTCGCTGCTCGGGCAGCGCATCGTCGAGGCCGGCGGCAAGGTCCTGCTCGTGTCGACGACGTCCGGCATCGACGGAGCGAGGCTCGGTGACGCGACGGACGACGACTTCGAGATGATCTCCCTCCGGGAAGGCGCCGAGCGGATCGGCGCCGAGCTCGAGACCCTCTCGCTCGGCAGCGCCCTGATCTCCTCGGACCCCGATGCCGTGGTCACCCTGGTCGAGGCCCAGCTCATCGAGCTGCTCGGACGGCGGCACGTCCTGCGCGTCGACGCGGACGAAGTCGACGCGCTCGCAGGGCTGCTCCCCAGCCACTGGGCGGTGACCCCGTTCGACGGCCATGTCACCCGCCGCTCGATCGACGACCACCTCGGTGCAGGTGCGACGATCGACATCCTCGACTCGCCGACCCGGACCGACGCGATCCTCCTCGCGCAGGTCGACCCGAGCGGGGCGGTCGACTTCGTCGTTCGCGGCACGGGCACCCCGCAGCCCGGGGTCAGCTACATCGGCATCGTCGACGCGTAGCCGCGTTCTTCACCCCGCGGCGCCGGCCAGCGCGGCGGCGTGCTTGGCGATGGCATGCTCCTCGTCGGTGGGCACGACCAGGATGGCGACCGGGGCGCCGGGCACCTCGATCCGCTCGTCGCCCCGGGCGTTGCGGTCTGCGTCGACGCGGATCCCCAGCGCCTCGAGGCCGCCGCAGGCCGCGGCGCGCACCAGCGGGCTGTGCTCGCCGATCCCGGCGGTGAACACGATGGCGTCGCAGCCGCCGAGGACCGCGACGTAGGCGCCGAGGTACTTCTTGATCCGGTGGGCGAACACGTCGATGGCGAGCACGGCGGCAGGGTCGTGGCGCTCCGCCCTGGCGGAGATGTCGCGCATGTCCGACGAGCCGCAGATGCCCTTCAGCCCACTCGACGAGTTGAGGTCGTCGAGCACGTCGTCCATCGGCCGACCCGAGGCGTGCGCCACGTGGGCGAGCACCGCGGGGTCGACGTCGCCCGACCGGGTCCCCATCACCAGGCCCTCGAGCGGCGTCAGGCCCATCGACGTCTCGATGCTCCGGCCGCCGGCCACCGCGGTGATCGATGCGCCGTTGCCGAGGTGGGCGACGATCAGGTCGAGCTCGTCCAACGGCCGCCCGAGCCGCGCCGCAGCGACGCCGGCGACGTACTCGTGCGAGGTCCCGTGGAACCCGTAGCGACGCACGCCGTGATCCGTGTACCAGGCCTCCGGCACGGCGTACCGGTAGGCATGTGCCGGCAGTGTGCGATGGAACGCCGTGTCGAACACGGCGACCTGGACGACGTCGGGCCACAGCCGGCGGGCGACCTCGATGCCGGCGAGGTTCGCCGGGTTGTGGAGCGGTGCGAGCGGGACCAGCTCGCGGATCGCGGCGACCAACTCGTCGTCGACGACGCTCGGCGCGCTGAACCGTTCGCCGCCATGGACCACCCGGTGACCGATGACGTCCGGGCGGAATGCGCCCAGCTCGTCGACCACCAGCGCCAGGGCGTCATCGTGATCCACGACCTCTTCGATCACGCCGCCCGTCGTTCGTTGTCCGCTCTCGGCATCGACCACCTGGTACTTCACCGACGAGCTGCCGGAGTTGAGCACCAGCACCTGCGTCACTCGCCACCCCCGCCGGTGGTGCGCGCCTGGATGGCGGTGATCGCCACCGTGTTGACGATGTCGACGACCGTCGCACCCCGCGACAGGTCGTTGACCGGCTTGTTGAGCCCTTGCAGCACCGGTCCGACGGCGACCGCTCCCGCCGACCGCTGCACGGCCTTGTACGTGTTGTTGCCGGTGTTGAGATCGGGGAACACGAACACGGTCGCCCGACCCGCCACCGCGCTGTCGGGCAGCTTCGTGCGCGCCACGCCTGCGTCGATCGCCGCGTCGTACTGGATCGGCCCCTCGACCAGCAGGTCGGGTCGGGCGGCCCGGACGCGCTCGGTCGCCTCGCGCACCTTGTCGACGTCGGCGCCGGTTCCCGAGGCACCCGTCGAGTAGCTCAGCATCGCCACCCTCGGTTCGATGCCGAACAGCGCCGCCGTCTCTGCCGACGACACCGCGATGTCGGCGAGCTGTGCGGCGTCGGGGTCGGGGTTGACCGCGCAGTCGCCGTAGACGAGGACCCGATCGGCGAGCAGCATCAGGAACACGCTGGACACGATGGAGGTGTCGGGGCGGGTCTTCACGAACTCGAGCGCCGGACGGATGGTGTGCGCCGTGGGATGCGCGGCACCCGACACCATCCCGTCGACGAGCCCCTCGTACACCATCATCGTCCCGAAGAAGGTGGCGTCCGACATGAGGTCGCGGGCGCGGTCGAGCGTGATCCCCTTGTGAGCACGCAGCTCGTGGTACCGGGCGGCGAACCGCTCGCGCAGCGGCGAGGTCGCCGGATCGACGACCTCGATGCCGTCGAGCGGGATCTCCAGCTTCGCAGCGCGCTCGCGCACCGTCGTCTCGGCACCGAGCAGCGTGAGCTCGCAGACCCTGCGGCGCCGCAGCCGGTCGGCCGCCTCGAGGATCCGTTCCTCCTCCCCCTCCGGCAACACGATCCGCGCGCGTGCCCGGATCGCCCGTTCGATCAGCTCGTACTGGAACATGATCGGGGTGACCACATCGGAGCGGGCGACCGAGATCCGCCGCTCGAGCTCGTCGAGGTCGACGTGCGCCTCGAACGCGCCGAGGGCCGCCTCGATCTTGCGCACGTTCCCCGGCGTGATCGCTCCTTCGACGCGGGCCGCCGCGATGGCGGTGTCGAACGTGTCGGTCTCCACCAGCACGAGCGGCAGCGGGCTCGCCGACTCGCCGACGTCTGCGATCAGGCTGGTGACCCGATCGTCGGGTCGGAGCCCACCGCTGAGCACCACCCCGGCCACGCTCGGTGTCGCGGCGGAGTGCCTGGTCATCGCTGCGGTGACGATGACGTCCGGGCGATCGCCGGGAGCGATGAACACCGTCCCGTCCTCGACGTGGTCGAGCACGTTCGGCACGGACATCGCAGCGACCTTGACGTGCCGCACCTCACGGCCCATGTCGTCGTCGCCCCCGGAGACCGGGCGCGCCCCGACGGCATCGGCGAGCTCGCCGAAGGTGGGGTGGCGCAACGTCTCGTCCTCCGGCAGCGCCCAGACCGGCGGGACGCTCTCACCGAACGCCTCCTGCACCCCCTCGATCGCGGCCGGCTCGACCCGGTTGACGATCACTGCGAGCACGGTCTCGCCCACCGACTGCAGCGACTCGCGCCCGACGCGCACCGCTTCCACGATCTCGTCGAGCCGACGGCCGTGGCCGTTGATGACGGCGAGCACCGGGCTGCCCAGATGGCGGGCGAACCGGGCGTTGAGATCGAACTCCAAGGGGGACGACACACCGGTGAAGTCGCTGCCCTCGACCACCACCAGATCGCTCGCCGCCTCGATCCGCTTGTAGGCGGCGACGGCGCTCGCCATCGCCTGGTCGGTCACGTGCTGCTCGTCGCTCACCACCCGGTGCAGCTCGGCCGAGGTGAAGGCGTGACCGATCCGCTCGTCGGGCAACTGGTAGCGGTCGCGGATGAGGTCGAGGTCGTTGTCCGGGATGCTCCGCACGATCGGCCGGAAGAAGCCGACCTTGCTGACCCGGCGCGACAGCAGCTCGACCACGCCGAGGGCGATCGCGGACTTGCCGCTCGCCGGACCCATCGCCGTCAGGTACACGGACCGTGACACCGACGTGACGCTAGCGACCCTGATCGGGCCGACCGTTCGCCGTCGTCTCAGCGGACCGTCATGGGCGTTTGGCGACTACCCGTGGCCCGAACGCGACAGGTCCGAGCTCGGGCTCGAGCCGGTCGAGCCCCTCGACCGCACGTAGCGGTTCCAGAGGTAGAACGCAGCGATGACGCCGAGGACCAGGATGACCACCCCGGCCACGAGCTTGGCGAGCATCACGAGCACCGAGATCGCGAGGATCACGAGCAGGACGGCAATCAGTGTCGGCATGCGTTCTGGCGTTCCCCTGCGCCGGCCACGACAAACCTCGGCGTTCTCGCCGCTACAGCACCCCTCGATCGCGCGCTTCCTGGACGGCCGCCGAGCGACCGTCGACGCCGAGCTTGCGGAAGATCGATCGACAGTGCGTCTTCACGGTGTTCAACGACACGTACAGCTCGCCGGCGATCTCTCGCTGGGTCAGCCGGGACGGGAGGTAGCGCAGCACCGCCCGCTCGCGCTCGGTGAGCTCCTCCACGGTCGCGGTCGCGGTCGCCGCCGGCGGGGCGGCAGGTCGGGGCCGCTCGGCGCGACCGTGACGCGACTCGACACGTGCCAGGTAGCGGCCCGCGATGCCGGGGTCGATGCAGCGGTCGACCACGGCGCGCGCCTCTGCGAGCAGCTCCGCTGCGTCGGTCGAGCCGTGCGCGAAGCCGACGTCGGCGGCGGACGTGAGGGCGTACGACAACGCCACGCGCTCCGGTGCGCGGCGGGCCAGCTCGACGCCGCGCGCCGCTGCCTCCACCGCGGCGGCCGGGTCGTCCGTCGTGCGCGCCATCACACTGTGGGCGAGCGCCAGTTGCGCCGCCTCGGCGATGCGGTGCGACTCGCCCTCGGCGATCGCCGCCGAGGCCAGCGTTCGGGCAGCGCCGTTGCGCCCGATCTCCAGTTCACCGATCGCCTGGAACACCGGGGTGACGGCGGCCACGAAGTGATCGGGGAGGGCCGCCGCCATCTCGTTGGCCGTGTCGAGGTATGGACGGGCGTCGTCGAACCGTCCGGCCATCACCCGCACACCGCCGAGCACCATCGGGTGCGTGGGTTCCGACACCGGCGGGCTGCTCTCGACGACCGCCAGCCCGGACGCGACGTCGCCCTCGGCGAGGTGGATCATGGCCGTCAACGAGCAGATCAGGCCGGCGTCGGTGCCCTCGACGTCGAGGCGGCGCGCCACCTCGAGGGCGCGCTCGGCCTCGCCGAACCGCCCGGTCACGAACGACACCCAGCCGTGGACGATGGCGAGTCCGGCGTGCTCGTCGACGATGTCGCCGAGGCGTTCGATGTACCGCGTCACCGTGTAGATCCGCCCGACGTTGAGCAGCGCCGTCGCATTGTCGGCCACGAGGTCGGCCGCCGCCTCCGTCTCGCCGGCGGCGATGAAGTGTTCGATCGCTTCGGTGAGGTCGCCGTCCTGCGCGTGCCAGCGTCCGGCAGCGGCGTGGAGGACGACGGCCCGATCGGGGGCGCGACGTGCGAGCTCGAGCCGCAGCACGTCGCGCAGCAGGTGGTGGAAGCGGAACCACGTCCCGGTGCGGTCGAGGGCGACCACGAGCTGGTTCTCCGACGCCAGTGTGCGCAGCCAGCTGTCCCCGTCGTCGGTGCCGCAGACGGCATCGACCAGCGGAGCCGACATCCTGTCGAGCACCGACACGTCGAGCAGGCGGGCACGTTCGTCGGCGGCGAGCGAGTCGAGGAACTCCTCCCCCAGGTAGTCGGCGACGAGGTGGTCGTCGCCGTGGAACGACGCGACGAACTCGTCGACATCGTCCCCGGCGCGCATCGACAGGCCGGCGAGCACGACACCGGCGGCCCATCCCTCGGTGCGCTCGTGGAGCCGTCCCACCGCGTCGCGGCTCAAGCCGACGGCTCCAGCGTCGAGCAGCCAGCCTGCCTCGTCGACATCGAGGGCGAGATCGGCCGCCCGGATCTCGGTCAGCTGTCCGCTGACACGGAGGCGGGCAAGCCGGAACGGGGGGTCGATGCGGGTCGACACGACGATCACGAGGTTCGACGGTCGGTGGGTCACCAGCTGCTCGAGGCTGCGATGGACAGCGGAGTTGGTGACGAGGTGGTAGTCGTCGACCACGACCACGACCTCGTCGTCGCAGGTCGCGACCTCGTTCGCGATGGCGGCGACGATGGCGTCGGGACCGGCGCCGATCGCACTCGCCACGGCGTCGGGCAAGTCCGGTGCGACGTCGCTCAGCGACGCTGCGAAATAGGCCCAGAACCGAGCCGGGTCGTCGTCCGCCTCGTCGATCTGGACCCAGCCGGCGCCGCCCGACCGGCCGCCGACCCAGTCGTTGACCAGGGTGGACTTACCCGACCCAGCGGGCGCGCTCACCACGACGACGCCGCCTCCGGCACCGACCGAACGATCGAGACGCTGGAGCAGCGCGTCGCGTCGGAGGTGCCGGGACGGCGGACTGGGAGGATTGATCTTCGTGGCGATGAAGGCCGGCGACCGTTCGGCCATCCCAGCAGCGTAGGGGCCGCCCCGCCCGTCGCCGACGATCCCCCGGGTGGCGATTCACCCGGGTGAGATCACGGATCGGGTGGTGCGCTCTCACCCGGTTGCACGAGATCGTCGACGCATGCCCGCCCCGAGCCGCTACGAGATCGAGATCCGCGGACGGGTGACGTCACGGGTGCTCCGGCCGGTCGTCGACGACTTCACCATCGACGCCACCCGAGCCGGCACCACCCGCCTCGTCGGCGAGATTCGGGATCCGTCCCACCTCCACGGGCTCCTCGCCCACTTCAGCTCGCTGAACGTCGAGATCCTCACCCTCCGCCGCCTCGACGAGGAAGCGGCACCGTCCCTCCCCGACCCTCCCCCACCATCAAGTCCCCCTGCACAGAAAGGCAACCAACCATGACCACCCTCACGCACCCGCACGAATCCGTCGGACAACACCACCCGCACCGCACGAGCCGGATCGGTGGTGCAGCTGCGCTGCTGGCCGCCGGCACGTTCGTCTTCGGCATCGCGCTGTTCGCCACCTCGCTGTCGAGCTACACCGACCCCGACGCGACGGCGGGCGACGCCGTCGACTTCCTCGTGGGGCACCAGACCACGCTGCTGGCGTGGTACGTCGGCATCTTCATCGTGTTCGGCGCGGCGCTCGTCCCACTCGGATTGGCCTTGCGGACGCGGCTCGCACCGCGTGCGCCGTTCCTCGCCGACGCGTCGATCGTGTTCGCCGGGGCCTGGGCGACCCTCATGTTCGCCACCGGCATGATCTCGAACATCGGCATCGAGACGGTCGCCGACCTCGCCGACACGGACCGGGCGGAGGCGATCACGGTCTGGACGACGATCGACACGGTCACCAACGGGCTCGGCGGCGGCAATGAGATCGTCGGCGGCATCTGGATCGTGCTGGTGTCGATCGCCGGGATCCTCACGTCGACGCTGCCGCGCTGGGTCAACGTCGCCGGCGTCGTCAGCGCGGTCGCCGGCATCGTCACGATCGTGCCCGGGCTCGAGGCCGCCGAGATGGCGTTCGGTCTCGGTTCGATCGTCTGGTTCGTCGGCGTCGGGATCGCACTGTTGCGCCACGACGACGCGGCGACGAACGCATGACGCCGGTGTCGGACGCCGGCGCGTCGCGTCCACCGGCGGTCGCCGCAGCGGCCGTCGGTGTGACGGGGATCTGCGCGGCGTTCGCCGGGCTGCAGGTGGCGCTGGCCGCAGGTGCGCCCCTCGGCGAACACGTGTGGGGCGGCACCCAGGAGCGCGTGCTCCCCGTCCCGATGCGTGCCGTCTCGGTCGGTGCGGCCGGCGTGCTGGTGGCGATGGCCACCACCGTCGGTCGGCAGGCCGGGCTGCTCGGGCGCCCCGCTGGGTGGACCGGCCCGGTGACCTGGGCGATCGCCGGCTACTTCGCCCTCAACACCGTCGGCAACCTGGCCTCGACCAGCACGATCGAGCGGAACGTCTTCGCGCCGGCCACCGCAGTCGCCGCAAGCCTCACGGCGCTCGTCGCCGCCCGGACCCGTCGACGCTGAGCCAGGTGTCGTGGGTTCGGGCGGCCCCGTCAGGTGCGCGCCAGGCGGCCGGGGCGAGCGCCCGTGTCCTCGTCGTGGTCGCGGGTCACCTCGCCGTTGCAGATCGTGGCGACGTACCCGGACACCGGCTGCATCAGACGGGTGCCCCCGGCGGGCAGGTCGTCGTGGGCGACCGGTGCCGACACGGTGAGGTTGGCGTGATCGATGACGTTGAGGTCCGCCCGCTTGCCCACCTCGATCGTCCCGCGGTCGTCGAAGCCGTACAGCGCCGCATTGCGCGCGGTCTGCTTGTGGACGAGGAACTCGATCGGGAGCTGTTCGCCCTTCTTGCGGTCTCGTGCCCAGTAGGTGAGCTGCGTGGTCGGCATCGTCCCGTCGCAGATCAACGTGACGTGGGCGCCCGCGTCGCTGAGACCGGTGACCGTGTCCGGGTGCATCAGCATCTCGCGCAGCACGTTCATCCGCTCCGGGACATCGACGGTGCTGAGCGACGCGAACCGGGTGCCGTCTGCCTCCAGCATGAAGTCGTAGAGGTACTCGAGCGGGTCCCGCCCCTCGGCTGCCGCACGGGCGCCGAGCGTGTCCTCCACACCCGGCTCGTAGTCGACGGGATCGCCGAGCGGATCCGGGACCTTGTCGAGATGCAGCCGCCACGGAGCATGCGTGAGGCGATCATGCGTGCGAAGGAACTCGCGCCGCTGCTCAGGATCGCGCCAAAGCGCGTGCGTCACGGGCTGTGCCAGGAGTTGATCTGGCTCAATGAAGACGCGGACATGCGACGCATCCCGACGCTCAAGTGCTGGCCGCTGGACGGCGAGTTCGAGCAACT
>CAYGLH010000024.1:0-20676 GCA_964350535.1 uncultured Ilumatobacteraceae bacterium | reverse complement strand
GCCTCGCGCACCGCCGGGTCGGCGGTGATGCCCTCGTCCACGTCGAGGATCAGCATCGGGTGCTCCTGGCCCTGGGCGGTGGCGACCTTCGGCGCCTGGCCGACGTCGGCCGGGCTGAGGTTCGTGATCAGGTCGTAGTCGCCCGACAGGAGACCGGCGAAGCGGCTGCCCGACTCGGTGACGAACACGTAGTCCACACCACTGATCGACGGCGCGTCGCCCCAGTAGTCCGGGTTGGCACTGAGCGTGACGCTCTCGCCCCGGGTCCAGTCGTCGAGCACGTACGGCCCGGTACCGACGACCGAGTCGCTGAGGTCCTCGGAGTCGACGGCGCTCGCCGGGATCATCTTCAGCCAGTACATGCGTGCCGGGAGCACGCCGTCGGGGCCGTCGGTCATGATGTTGACCGTGTACTCGTCGACGGCCTCGGCGCCGGTGATGACGCTGTAGAAGCCGTCGTTGTCGGTCACGCCCTCCTCGATGAGGCGGCTCATCCGGTCGACGCTGGCCACGACCGCGTCGGCGTTGAACGGCTCACCGTTGTGGAACGTCACGCCCTCCTGGAGGGTGAACTGCCACGTGGTGTCGTCGATCTGGGTGGGCAGCTCGGTGGCGAGGTGCGGGATCAGTTCGCCCTCGGGGGTGCGCGCGAGCAACGTCTCATAGACGTTGTCGTTCACGGCGCGCTCACCTCCGTCGTCGACGAGCTGGGGGTCGAGGCTGGTCGGCTCGGAACCGAGGGCGATCGTGATGCTCGCACCCTCGACGGCCTCGCCGCCGGAGTCGGAGTCACCGGAGCCACCCGTGTCGGCGGTGTCGCCGCCGTCGCCGGTGTCCGCGGGTGCCTCGGTGGCATCGGTGTCGTCGTCGGCACCTGAGTCGGAGTCGTCGTCGCCGCCGCACGACGCGGCGATGAGGGCGACCGGCACTGCGAGAGCGAGTGCCCTGAGTCGGAATTTGCGCATGTTCTCCCCTTTCGATCGCACCCCTGGCGGCACGATGTGCCTACTGTATACAATGAACATCAGGCGGGGTCAAGAGCGATCGAGACATCCCGCGCTAGAACCTGGCAGCGACGCATCCGAGGAGCCGATGATCCGATGAAGACCGACTCGCGCCCGCTCGGCGTGACCCACACACCGCTCCGCCGCGCCGTGGCCGACGCCATCCGCGACCGCATCGTCGACGGCGCCTACGCACCGGGCGAGCGACTGTACGAGGAAGCACTCGCCGGCGATCTCGGCGTGTCGCGCAACCCGATCCGCGAGGCGCTCCAGGTGTTGGCCGCCGAGGGCTTCGTGGAGATCGAGCCGCGCCACGGCGCCAAGGTCGCCGCGATCGACGCCCGCCGAGCCACCGAGATCTTCGAGGTCCGCGCCGCGCTCGAGGGCCTGGTGGCCGAGCTCGCGGCGCGCAAGCAGACCGCCGAGAGCACCGCCGAGTTGCGCTCGATCGTCGCCGACGGGCGGCGCGCCGTCGACGAGGGCGACCTCACCGTGCTGCCAAAGCTCAACACCCGGTACCACGAGCAACTGGCGGCGATGGCCGACAACGAGTTGCTGGCCGACACGCTCGATCAACTCTCCGGCATCATCCGCTGGATCTACGCCGAGCGGCTCGAGCAGCGGGTGCGCGGATCGTGGCACGAACACGACCGCATCGCAGAGGCGATCGCCGCCGGCGACGCCGACACGGCACGAGAGTTGGCGATCGTCCACGTCAACGAGGCCCGCCGGGCCTTCATCGGCGATGTCGCGTACGCCGACGACGACACGACCTGACGCTGTCCCCTCCCCGTCACCGGTCGGCAGCGTGTGCGACGCTTCGCCGTTGCTCGGCACCCGACCGGCTCGCGACGTGTCGCCACGGTTCCCGGCGGGGTCCGGCGGGCTCAGAAGCCGCGGACCGCTCCCCCGTCGACCCGCAGCGCGGTGCCGGTGATGAAGCTCGCCCGCTCGCTGCAGAGGAACGCGACGGCATCGGCCAGCTCCTCCGGACGTCCCATCCGTCCCATCGGCGTGGCGGCGATGTGCTCGCGCCGCACCTCCTCGGGCGTCCGCCCCTCGGCGTCGGCTCGGGCCTGCTCGAAGCGCGCCAGCGCGCCGGTGTCGAACTGTCCGGTGACGACGACGTTGACCGTGACGTCGGGGGCGAGGTCGATGGCCAGCGACCGTGCGGCGGCCGCCGCGCCCGAGCGGAACACCGAGGACAGCGCGAGGTCGGTGCTCGCCTCGACGACGGACCGGGCCGTGAGCACCACGATGCGGCCCGCGCCCGACGCCCGCAGCTCCGGCGCCGCCCGGCGCGTCGCCGCCAACACGGGTCGCAGCATCGCCCGGTAGGCGCGCTCGTCGGCGTCGTCGTCCTTGTCGAGCAGCCCACCGGCCCCTCCCCCGCCGGTGTTGACCACGAGGATGTCGAGCCCATCGAAGGCGGCGACCGCCTCGTCGACCAGACGGGCGGCGACGCCGTCCTCGACGAGATCGCCGGCGAGCGCCACTTCCGCACCGACGCGCGCCCGCGCCGCCTCCGATCGCTCGGCGCTCCGGCTGGTGACGGCGACACGACAGCCTTCGTCCACGAGCGCCTTCGCGGTCGCCTCGCCGAGGCCCGCCGACGATGCCAGCACCAGGGCGCGCCGTCGCCGCAGTCCGAGATCCATGCTTCGTCCTCCTCCGAGCTCAGCCGAGCAACACGGTGCGCAGCGACGTGTAGAAGTCCATGACGGTGGGGCCCAGCTGCTCACGGTGGGTGCCGCTGCCGGAGGCCTTGATGCCACCGAACGGCGCGTTGAACGCGGCGCCGACCGTGGGACGGTTGACCCGCACCGTGCCGGCCTCGAGATGCGAGGCGAGGCGCAGCGCCGTCGAGATGTTCGTGGTGCAGATCGCCGACGTGAGGCCGTAGTCGTTGTCGTTGGCGCGGGCGAGCGCCTCGTCGGCGTCGGCGACGCGCTCGAAGCCGACGACCGGTCCGAACACCTCGGTGCGGGCGAGCTCCATCGTCGGCTCGACCGCCGTGAGGAGCGTCGGTTGGAAGAACCAGCCGTGCTCGTTGTCGCCCTCGAGGGAGCGGGAGCCACCGGTGACGACCTCCGCACCGTCGGCGACGGCCGACGCGACCGCTGCCTCCATCGCCGTGACGGCACGCTCGTCGATGAGCGGACCCATCGTCACGTCGGATCGCCGGCCGTCACCCACGACGTGGGCCTCGGCCTTGGCGACCACCCGTTCCAGCAACTCGTCGTGGACCTCGTCGGCGACGAGGATGCGGCCGGCCGCGGTACAGGCTTGGCCCGACATCGCGAAGCTCGACCGCGCCACCACCTCGGCGGCCTGGTCGAGATCGGCGTCCGCGAGCACGATCACCGGGTTGTTGCCACCGAGCTCGAGTTGGACCCGCCGACCGAGACCCACCGCGTCGTGGATCGCTCGTCCGGTGGCGGTCGACCCCGTGAACGTGACGCCGACGACACGCTCGTCGCCGACGAGCAGGGCCCCGGCTGCGTCCCCGTGCACCGTGTTGACCACGCCCGGCGGGAAGCCGGCCTCGGCGAAGGCCTCGCCGAGCCGCTCTCCCGAACGCGGCGTCATCGGCGACGGCTTGAACACCACGGTGTTGCCCGCCGCCAGCGCCGGACCGATCTTCCGGCTGGCGAGGTTCAGCGGGAAGTTCCACGGCGTGATCACGCCGACCACGCCGATCGGGGCACGCTCCGAGTAGACGACCGTGTCGGGCTCGTCGCTCGGGTATGTGGCCCCGGTGAGCCTGATCGCCTCGGCCGCGTAGAGCTCGAGGTTCTTCGGCGTCCGACCGCTCTCCATGCGCGCCTGGCCGATCGGCTTGCCCATCTCGGCCACGATCTCGTCGGCGATCTCCGCGGCCTGCGTCGCCAGCACCGCGGCGGCGCGTTCGAGCAGCTCGGCACGCTTGCTCGGTGCGGTGGCCGCCCATCCTGGGGCTGCTTCAGCAGCCGCCTCGACGGCGTCGGCGACATCGCCGGAGGTGGACTCGGGGGCCTCGCTGACGAGTCGCCGTGCGTCGGCGGGGTCGTGGCGTCGGAAGGTCGCGCCGTCGGCCGCCGGTCGCCGTTCGTCGCCGATGCGGTTGAGTACCTGGAAGGTCATGAGGGTCTCCGCGTCGGTCACTCGACCGGCGGGGCGCTCCAGTTGTCCCACTTGGAGAAGTCGGCCGTCTTCCCCAGCGACTCGTGGAGGGCGACGATCGCGGCCTGGCAGCAGGCGATGTCGTCGGCGGTGTGGCCACCGCTGACCCCGACGCCACCGACCACCGCTCCATCGACCTCGATCGGCCAGCCGCCGACGAAGATCGTGAACCGTCCGCCGTGCATGTTCATGATGCCGAACGCCTCTTGGTTCGGCTGGGCGTTGGTGTAGGTGTGGGTCGGACGCCGATGACAGGCGGCGGTGAACGCCTTGTCGATGGCGATCTGCGCGCTCGTCGGCTTGCCGCCGTCCAGTCGGCGGACGGCGATCGGCCAACCGCCGGCGTCGGCGATGCAGATCGTCTCGGGCACGCCGCGTTCCTCGGCGGCCGCCTGCGCGGCATCGAGCATCAGGTTCGCCTCGGCGAGCGTCAGCTGTTGGACTTCGATCACGGGGTTCTCCTCCTCGTGGTGGGGCTGGTGGTGGGAGTCGGGGCGTTGTGCCCGTCGGCGGCATGCGTGGCGACGCCGGCGTTGCGCCAGACGAGCGCGGCGGCCACGACATCTTGGAGCGCCACGCCTTGGGTTTCGAACACGATCGGGCCCGAGGCGTCGGCGGGATTCACGTCGACCGTCCCGGCGAGCACGTCGGCGATGTCGAGGACCTGGTCCCACGCGAGGGTGCCGGCCTCGACGGCATGGATGAGGTCGCCACACTCGGCCGGGGCACCGGCGAGCGAGTCGGTGATCACGGTCGCCGCCCGAGCGAACAACCTCGGGTCGGTCTCGCACCGCTGCGGCTTCGTCGCACCGACGGCGCACACCAGCGCGTGGTCGGCGATCGCGTCGGCATCGACGATCGGCGAGTCCGCGGAGGTGACGGTGACGACGACGTCTGCGGCACGGACGGCGGCTGCGGGATCGTCGACCCGCCGGGCGGGGACGCCGGCACGTCGTGCCCGAGCCACGACGCTGTCGAGACTGTCGCTGGAGCGCCCCCAGACGCGCACGTCGTCGAGGTCGAGCACCTGGTGCAGCATCTTCAGGTGCGGCACGGCCTCGCGTCCGGTTCCGAGCACCGCCGCGGTGGACGCGCCCGGACGGGCGAGGCGGTCGATCACCACCCCGGAGAGTGCGGGCGTGCGGGCCTCGGTCAGCGCTGCACCCTCCATCGTGCACAGCAGGTGGCCATCGAGGTCGAACAGCACGACATGGAACGTGAAGCGTCCGTCGACGGTGGCGTAGACCTTCCCGCCCGTGACGCCGAGCGACGGCACGGCGGCGGCCATCGCAGAGGCCATCGCGTCATCGGTCCGGGCGCGGACGCGCACCGTCGAGGCGGCGCGACCGGCACCGAGATCGGCGAAGGCCGCGGCGGTCGCCGCGAGCAACTCGTCCGGATCGAGCAGCTCGGCGACGTCGGCGTCATCGAAGTGGTGCATCAGCCCTCGTCACGACGCGCCGCTGCGCCTGCTCACCGAACATGCACCGCACACTTGCATACAGTATGCGAGAGCGTCAAGATGACCGCCATGCACGTCGGCATCCAGACCGCGCTCCAGAACACCACCCCGGCCGAGGTGCGCGGGGTGTGGCGCGCCGCGGAGCACGCCGGGTTCGACTGGATCTCGGTCTGGGACCACTTCCTCGCGGTCGGCGGTGGCACCTCCAACCTGGAGGCGGTGGCGATGCACACGGCGTTGGCGCTCGACACCGAGCGCGTCCGGTGCGGCGGGCTCGTCTACTGCGTCGGCTATCGGGACGTCGCCGTCCTCGCCAACGCCATCGCCACCATCGACCACCTCAGTGGCGGTCGGGCCACGCTCGGGCTCGGCGCCGGGTACATGGCCCACGAGTACTCGATGTGGGGCTACCCCTTCCCCGCGGCGCGCGACCGCCTCGATCGACTCGCCGAGACGGTCGAGGCACTGCGCGCCCTCTTCGCCGGCGACACCGTCACCCTCGACGGGACGCACGTCCAGCTGCACGACGCCATCTGCGACCCACGTCCGATCCAGCCGCGCCTCCCGATCTGGATCGGGGGCGGCGGTGAGCAGCGCACGATCCCGATGGCGGCGCGGCTGGCCGACGGCTGGAACGTACCGATGGCGACGCTGGAGGACTTCACCCGCAAGGCGTCGATCCTGCACGACGCCGCGGTCGCCGCCGATCGCGACCCCGCCGACATCGAGTGCACCGTCGGCCTCGGGCTCTGTTGGGATGCCGACCGGCTGCACGAGCGGTTCGGCGAGCGCGCCGAGGCGATGCGCCCGTCGATCCTGTCGGGATCGACCGACGAAGTGCTCACCCGGGTCGCGGCGTATCGCGACGCCGGCGCCGACCGCATCCTCCTGTCGCTCCGAGCACCGTTCGAGGTCGAGGAGCTCGAACGGTTCGCCGAGGAGATCATGCCGGCACTGTGACCACCCAGGACCTTCCGTCGCCCCGGCGCGTCGCCTTCGTCCTGGTCTGCGTCGCCTATCTGGCGACCACCACCGGGGAGTCGCTGCTCGCCCCGATCTACCCGATCGTCGCGCCCGAGCTCGGACTCGACCTCGGCGACGCCGGCGTCGCCTTCGCGGTGCTCGCCTTCTCGATCGCCGGCGCCAACCTGCTGTCGGGCGTGCTGCTGCAGCGGCAGCGCGCCAACCACGTCATCACCTGGGCGCTGCTCGCCACCGCCGTCGGCTCGGTGACGGCCGCGACGTCGTCGGGAGCCTGGCAGTTCTACGCGGCGCAGGTCCTCCTCGGTGCCGGCGCCGGACTCCTGTACCCGGCGGCGATCATGTCGGTCGGCACCTTCGCCGGCCCAGAGCGTCGGGGCGTCGCGATGGCCGTGTTCGGCGTGTTCTTCTCCGGGGGGCTCACCCTCGCCGCCGGGCTCGCCGCGCTCGGCACCCGATTCGACTGGCGGCTGTCCTTCGTCCTCGGCGCGGTCCTCGCCGTGATCGCGATGTTCGGGGTCTGGCCGATCGACGACGCCCCGCGCAGCACGCCGGGCGTGCGGCTGTTCAGCGGGCTGCGCAGCGTGCTGGGCGTCCCGACGCTGGTCGGCGTGGTCGGCGGCATCTCCCAGTACGCCACCGTGTCGTTCTTCCCGGTGTTCGCGGTGACCGTGTGGGACATCTCCGACGCCGGCGCGGCGGCGCTGCTCGCCGCCGGACGCCTCCTGTCGATCCCGGCCAAGCTCATCTCCGGTGGGCTCGCCGACCGACGCGGCGCGGTCGGCGCCGCCTGGATGTCGGGCGTCGCGCTCGCTGCGGTCGGCGCCGTGTGGGCCCTGTCACCGTCGGTCCCGATCGCCGCCGCCGGCGGCGTCGCGTTCACCGCCGGCGTGAGCGGCCTGTTCCCGTTGGCCAACCTGCTGGCGTTCGAGCGGGTCGGCCAGCGCGGCGGCGCCCTCGGGGCGTTCCGATCGGTGCAGCTGGCGTCGGGTGCGGTCGCCGGGTTCGTGGTCGGGACGGCCGCCGATGCGTTCGGGCTCAGGCCGACGGTGGCGGTCGTCGCCGTGCTGCCGGCGATCCTGCTCGCGCTGCGCGCTCGACCACCCGTCGCGTAGCACGAACCGCTCGGCTCGTTGCCGCCGCCGACGTCCGGACGTCGGGGATCAACCGAGTTCGGCGAGCGCGTCGATGGCGGCGTGCAGCGAGGCTGCCAGCGGCTCGCTGCCGCCCGCGCCCTCCCACTCCTCGATCGCCGTCGACAGCGCGGCGATGATGCATCGGCCCTGGACGCGGGCCGACTGCGCGCTCACCGGCTCGCCGCGCTCCGCGGCGATGATCGCCCCGAGCGTGTCGCCGAGCTGGTTCATGTAGTCGGCGAGCGCGGCCCGCAGCTGCGGATGGTCGTGGATCAGCTGCAGGCGGCGCGTCGAGTCGACCATCTCGGCGCCGGCCATCATCGGACCGAGCTCGTCGAGGCTCGCCCGGATCGCGTCGAGCACCGTCCCGCCGGCGAGACGGGCGGCGAACAGGTCGACCGTGCGCTGGTCCAACTCGTCCTGGAAGACCAGCATCGCCTTGGTGCCGAAGTACCGGAAGATCGATCGCTCACCGACCCCCGCGCGCTCGGCGATGCGGGCGATCGTCACCTCGTCGTACCCTTCGCGCTCGAACAGGTCGAGGGCGACGCGCTGGATGTGCTGCATCGCGGCGATCCGCTTGCGGGTCCGCAGGTCGAGTGGTCGAGGTCGGGGTTCGAGACGCATCGCGGCAGATGAGGTACAGTCCGCTTCCAAGTGGCAGTGGGTGCCACTTTAGACCCAAACACTGGAGATCCACGGAGGTATCGGGGTGACTCGTCCATGAACACGATCGAGGCGGACGGCCTCACGAAACGATGGGGCGACTTCGCCGCCGTCGACGATCTCAGCCTGAGCGTCGGGCCCGGCGAGTGTTACGCCTTCCTGGGCCGCAACGGCGCCGGCAAGTCGACCACCGCACGGATGTTCCTCGACTTCCTGCGACCGACATCTGGTTCGGTGTCGATTCTCGGCGGTTCGGGGCGCGACCCGCACGTGCGGGCGCGGATCGGCTATCTCCCCGGCGACCTCAACCTGCCCCGCAACATGACCGGCATCGAGGCCGTCCACTACTTCGGGTCGGTCGGCAAGAAGCCCGATCGGGCCGAGATCGACAGCCTCGTCGAGCGCCTCGGGCTCAACCCGGAGCGCAAGTTCCACCAGCTCTCCACCGGCAGCCGTCGGAAGGTCGGCCTGGTGCTGGCGTTCATGAACGCCCCGGACCTGCTGATCCTCGACGAGCCGACGAGCGGTCTCGACCCCGTGCTCCAGGATCTCTTCCGCGAGCTCGTCCGCGAGCGGCTGGCACAGGGAGCCACGGTGTGGCTCACCTCGCACGTCATGTCCGACGTCGACGAGGTGGCCGACCGCGTCGGGCTGATCGACCAGGGCCGGCTGGCCCAGGAGTTGACGATGGACGACCTCCGGCGTCAGACCACCGGTCAGATCCAGCTCACGTTCCCGACGCCGCCGTCGTCCGACGCGTTCGACGGCGTCGACGGCGTCTCCGGGGTGACCGTCGACGGTACCGAGTTGGCGTTGCACGTCGACGGCCCCGTCACGGCGGCGCTCGCACGAGCCGCCGAACTGGGCGCCACGGGCATCCGCACCCAACAGCGGAACCTCGAGGACATCTTCCTCGAGACCTACGCCAACGAGAAGGGACGCTGAGCGATGGGGAAGGGGTGGCACATCTACCTCCGCTGGATGCGCGATCGACAACGATCCACCATCGTCTGGAGCGTCTCGATCACGCTGGTCAGCGTCGTCACTGCAGCGTTCTTCAAGAGCCTCGGCCAGAGCACGGGTGAGAACACCGACGCGACCAGCGCGGTCGGGTCGATGCTCGGCCTCGGCGCCGGCATCGACCCGCAGACGCCGGTCGGGTTCTTGTGGGCGCTCAACTACTCGAACCAGCTGCCGTGGGTGTTGATGGCGCTCGGCATCGCCCTCGGCGTCGCCGCGATCGCCGGTGACGAAGGTGACGGGACGCTCGAGTACCTCCTGTCGAAGCCGGCGACGCGCACCGAGGTCGCCCTCGCCAGGTTCGGCGGGATGATCACCGTGCTGGTGATCGCCTCGATCGTCAACCTCGTCGGCGTCGCGTTGACGGCACCGCTGTTCGGGCTCACCGACGATGTCACCGTCAAGGCGGCGGACGGCTCGTCGACGACCGCCTCCGGCATCACGATCGCCGACCTCTTCGTCGGCGGCCTCAGCGCCCTCGCCGTCGCCGTCGGCTCCGGTGCCGTCGCCTTCCTGATCGGCGCCGCCACGGGCCGTCGGGCCCTGGCGATGGGGATCAGCGCCGGCTACGCCGTCGCGGGCTACGTGCTGTACACACTGTCGAACGTGACCGGCGACTTCAAGTGGGTCACCTGGCTCTCACCGTGGAGGTGGTTCATCCACGACGCGATGATGGTCCACGGGCTCACGGCCGACATCCTCTGGCCGGTGGCGCTGGCCGCCGTGTGCCTCCTGGCCGGCTGGCAGGCGTTCCTGCATCGCGACCTCAAGAACTGAGCGACGCGTCACCTGTTACGTCGGGGTCTGACCCCGACGTAACAGGTGGGGGTCACGGGCGGTCGAGCAGCCGCCAGGTGGTCGGGAAGAGCAGACCAGCGGCGAGCATCTTCACGACGTCGCCGGCCAGGAACGGGCGGACACCGAGGGCCCAGGCGCTGCCCTCGGACCCGAACATCGGCACGCCGATCACGTGCGCCAGCCAGGCGCTCCCCACGACGTAGACCACGAGGTTGGCGAGCACGATGGACGCCACGAAGGGCACCACGTGACGATCGCGGCCGCGCTCGGCCGCGGCGCCGACGATCGCCGCCATCACCGGGTAGCAGATGAGGTAGCCGCCGGTGGCGCCGGTGAAGTACGACCAGCCGCCGTTCCAGTCGGCGAAGAACGGCAGGCCGACGATGCCCAGGACGAGGTAGAGGCCCATCGACGCGGCGCCACGACGGGCTCCGAGCGTGCCGCCGACGAGCACGGCAGCGAACGTCGCCAGGTTGATCGGTACGGGGGTGAACCCGAGCGGGATCCGGATCTGCGACGCCAGGGCGGTGAACAGCGCGCCGGCGGCGACGAGCACGAGTGTGCGATCGCGCAGTGCCGGGACGAGATCGGCGAGCACGGGGCGCGGTCGCCGGACGGTGGGAGCCAGGTTGGTCACGGGGGGTACTCCTGAGGGGGTTTCGGGGGGGACGTCGGCGACCGTAGCAACCCGGCCCGACACGGCGAAGTCGAAGTCGCGCGTGACTTCGGGTGTTGACAGGCGTACTGTCGAAACCGGCCCGCGGGGAGGGCCTGCGGGCAACTCGTGAGAGGAGATGACGATGGCTGTTGCCTATGTCATGACGTTCCGAACCGAGCCAGGACGGGCGGACGACCATCGCGCCGCGATGACCGCCGCGCTCGGCCACCTCCGGCGACTCGGCGTCGCCGGGATCTTGTTGGAGCCGATCGCCGGTGCCGACATCGGGTCGCTCGGCATGTCGCTCAACTTCGCCAACTACGCGGAGTTCGCCACCATGTTCCAGAAGGTCAACGCCGACCAGGCGTGGCAGGAGTTCCTCGCCGAGGCCCAGGGCGACGACACCGATACGCAGACCGAGGCCTCGCTCTTCCAGGACATGGACGCCGGCTTCCAGCCGGCGGCGGATCGGCCGCTCGGCGTGATCGCCGCGACCCAGTGGCGCACCCGGCACGGCCATGCCCCGCAGTTCCTCGCCCACGTCGAGGCGGCGATCCCGCACATCCATCGCCTGGGCGGGACGACCAGGGTGATGCAGTCGGTCAACGGGCTGCACCCGAACACCGTCATGATCCCCGTGGGGTTCGCCGACCTCGACGCGTGGGCGGCGTACTCGGATGCGCTGGCGGTCGACGATCAGTGGCAGGCGTTCTGGGCCGGCGTGATGACCGACCCGAGCGCCGACCTCGTCCGCGCCGGCGTGTACCTCAACATCAGCGGCGACTGAGCGCTCGGGTCGCCCCGATCGCTCAGATCGTCCGCGCCACCGACGCTGCGGTGCGGATCGCCGCCTGGATCGTGTCGGACCCGTCGGCATCGCCGACGACGTGCACCCCGAAGGCGTCGGCGCAGTGCTCGCGCAGGTACGTCGCCAGCTCGTCGTTGGGGGTGTGGTACGTGACGATGCACACCGTGTCGGCCGAGAACGTCCGCTGCAGGTCGTTGCCGAGCCCGCGGGAGATGACGGCGTCGGGGGTGATCTCGCGCACGGCCATCGACGGCACGAACTCCACCCCTGCACCGAGCAGCCGTTCGCGGCTGGCCTCGACGGTGGCGGGCGGGTACGGGATCATCGCCCCGAGCTGCTCGTGACGGCTGACGATCGTGACCGCCGCCCCCTCCGCCAGCAACCGGTCGACGACCGACACGGTCTCGAACGTGCCGGTGTCGTCGACCACCACGGCTCGGCGGCCGATCCGGGCCCGGCCGCCGAAGCCGAGCACCTCCCAGCTGGTGGCGACGTGCGGCAAGCCGGCGCCGGGGATGGGCACGGACGGCGCCGACAGCTGGAAGCCGGGCGGGCGCGGTGTCGAGCCGGTGGCGATCACCACGTCGTCGGGGGCGAGCTCCACGAGCAGGTCCGGGTCGACCGGCGTGCGCAGCACGACCTGCACACCCAACCGCGCCACCTCGTCGGCAAGCCATCGCGTGATCGCCTCGAGATCGGAGCGCGGGGGCACCGACGCGGCCATTCGCACCTGCCCCCCGAGGTGTCCCGTCATCTCGTAGAGGTGCACCTCGTGGCCGCGCAGTGCAGCGGTGCGCGCCGCCTCCAACCCGGCCGGTCCACCGCCGACCACCACCACCCGCTTGTGCTGCTCGGCGGGCGCCGGCGTCTCGAACGGCGTGCGGGTCTCACGACCGGCCGCGACGTTCACCACGCACTGGATCTTGCCGGTCGTCATCAGCTGGGCGACGCAGCCCATCGACGTGCCGATGCACGGCCGGATCTCCGCCTCCCTGCCCGCTCGGGCCTTCACCACCAGCTCTGGGTCGGCGATCATCGCCCGCACGATCGACACCATGTCGGCCACACCGTCGGCCACGATCCGTTCGGCGTGGTCGAGCGTCATGATCCGCCCGGTCACGATCGTGGGCACGTCGACCGCCTCGGTGACGTGCTGGTTGTTGTCGAGCTCGTACCCGAGCGGGTCGTCGAGCGTCGAGAGGAACTTGTGGAAGCGCCAGTAGGTGCCCATCGACACGTCGAGGAAGTCGATGTCCGGCTCGATCAGCCGGGCGATCGCCTCGGCCTCCACGTGGTCGATGCCGCCCTCGATGAACTCGTCGCCGGAGATCCGCACCCCCACCGGGAACCCCGGCGACACCTCGGCGCGGATCGCCGCCACGATCTCGCGGAGGAACCGTGCGCGGCCGTCCAGCGAGCCGCCGTACTCGTCGTCGCGCAGGTTGGTCGCCGGCGAGAGGAAGGAGCCGATCAGGTACCCGTGGGCGGCGTGCAGCTCGACGCCGTCGAGTCCGCCCGCCTCGACCCGCCGCGCCGCGCTGGCGAAGGCGGCGACCGTGTCGTCGATCATTCCCGTCGTCATCTGGCGCGGGGTGATGCCGACCTTCACGTTGGGAATCGGGCTCGGGGCGATGGGGCGTGTCGTGCCATCGCCTGCGTAGGTCGATCCACCGTGCCAGAGCTGCTGGAAGACCTTCGTGCCGTGCGCGTGCAACCGCGACGAGAGCTCGCCGTAGAACGGGAGCACCCGATCGGAGAACACCGGCACGCTCGTCGCCGAGTCCGGCGTGACGCCGGCGATCTCGATGATCGCCAGCCCGGTGCCGCCTCTGGCACGAGCTTCGTGATAGGCGATCAGGTCCTCGCCCGTCGTCCCCGTCGAGTGGGCCGTGCGCACCACCCGGTTGCGGATCGTGCACCCGGCGAGGTCGAGCGGGCGGAAGAGATGCGGGTAGCGCTCCATCGGTCGAGGCCGGCGGCTCAGGCGGGCGGGTCCCAGGCGACGGGGAGGGTCTCGACGCCGTGCAGCACCGGGGCGCTGATCATCGTCGGCTCGCCGGCGAGGCGGAGGTTCGGCAACCGGTCGAGCACGAGCTCGAGGGCGACAGCACCCTCGACCCTGCTCAGCGGTGCCCCCATGCAGAAGTGGATCCCCTTGCCGAACGCGTAGTGCTTCTTCAGCGTGTCGAGGTCGCGCGTGATGTCGAACTCGTCGGGACGCTCCCACACCGCCGGATCGGTGTTGGCGGCGAAGAAGCTGCACATCACCTTCGAGTCGACCGGCAGGGTCACCCCGTGGAGGTCGACCTCTTCGGTGTTGGTCCGGAACAACCCGTGCACCGGGGAGTCGTAGCGCAGGCTCTCCTCGACGGCGTGCGGGATCAGCCCGCGGTCGGCGCGCACCGCGTCCAGCTGGTCGGGATGTTGGAGCAGACGCCCCCCCATGTTCCCGATGAGCTTGGTGGTCGTCTGGCTCCCGGCGATGAACAGGAACATCATGAACCCCATCACGTCGGCATCGGTCAGGACCCGTCCGTCGAGCTCGGCGGTGAGCAGCGCGGTGAGCGTGTCGTCGGGCAGTTCCTCGCCGGATGCGGCCATCGCCCGGCGACGGTCGATCATCGACCGGAAGTAGGTGATCTCGTCGACCCTGCCGTCGTTGTGGCGGCTCGGTTGTGCCGTCTGCACGTCGGCGTCGCGGGCGACGACGCTGTCCGCGCGCGGCCGGATCTCACGGCAGTAGTCCGGGTCGAGGCCGAGCAGCCAGGCGATCACGATCAGCGGGACCGGCGTCGCCAGCAGGTCCATCAGGTCGCCCGCTCCGCGATCGACCCACCGATCGATCTCGGTGTCCACCAGCCGGCGGATGTCGGGTTCGAGGCCGGTCAGCATCTCCGCGTCGAAGGCCTTGCTGACCAACCGGCGATCGGACGTGTGCTGCGGCGGGTCGACGCTCACGAGCACACCACCACCGCTGTACGCGAGGCCGGGGCCGTGGGCGCTGCTCCACACCTTGTAGCGCCGCAGCAGCTGGGCGACGTCCGCTTCTCGCGTCACCGCGTACCAGTCGTACGGCTCGGCGGCGTGGGCGACCGGGCACTCGGCGCGCATGCGCGCGTACTCCTGGTGCGGAGCGGTGCGGAACGAGTCGGCGAAGAAGTCGAAGTCCTGCGACGGAGCGTCGGTCGAGTCAGCCATGGCATCCCCTCGGGCTGTATTAATGAACGCTCATTTACTATCATGTCCACCATGAGCAGGGCAAGCCGCACGTCGACCGTCGAGACCGCGCCGTCGACGCGCCAACTCCTGCTCCGAGCTGCCGCCGAGGCATGCGTCGAGCGTGGCTTCGAAGGTGTGACGATGGCGGACATCGCGCGGCGCGTCGGCGTGTCCACGCCGGCGATCTACAACCACTTCGGGTCGAAGTCGGAGCTGATGGTCGAGGCGTGCCGGGTCGCGCTCGACGATCTCGCCGACCGCTCCCCCACCACGATGCACGACCCGGCGGAGATCGTGCGGCGCTACCTGTCGCCGGACTTCGCCGACGCCCGCATCCTGCAGACCGAACTCCACCTCGCGGCACTCCGCCATGCCGACGTGCGCCAACTGCTCGACGAGTGGCACGTCAGCGTCGCCGGCCG
The DNA here is from genome assembly GCA_964350535.1 of uncultured Ilumatobacteraceae bacterium. Lineage (GTDB taxonomy): Bacteria > Actinomycetota > Acidimicrobiia > Acidimicrobiales > Ilumatobacteraceae > CAYGLH01. The sequence continues at coordinate 5,340 of CAYGLH010000024.1, read as the reverse complement.
GTGGCGGAAGGCGCTCGACACCGACGACGCCCGACTCACCTGCTGGTTCCTGCTGCTGCTCGGGCTGTCACAGCTCGACACGCTCGCCGCCCTCCGTCCGGACGCTGCGGCGCTGGACGCGGCAGCCCAGCGGGCCGCGTCGGCGATCTTCGGCGGCTGACTCGGGCTCCGACGAGTCAGCCTCCGACCGTGCGGAGGTTCGCTCATCGCCGCGCCGTGCGTCAGGTGCGGCGCAGGGGGTTCGGGGTGCGCTCGGCGACGTGCGCCGGGCGGCGGCCATCGGTGCCGAACGGCTCGACGACGGCGTTGGACATCGCGTTGTACACGAAGAACGCATTGGTCCTCGCCAGCGGCGAGATGTTGCTCGGCGAGCCGTGCATCACGTTGCAGTCGAAGAACGCCACCGAGCCGGGCGCCCCGGCGAAGGTGACGATGCCGCCGTCGCCGTACAACGACTCGAGCGTGTCGAGGTCGGGGCTGCCGTGCTGCTGGTCGCGCAGCGACGTCCGGTAGTTCTGCTCCGGCGTGTGCCCGCCGAAGGCCACGTAGTGGCGGTGTGATCCGGGGATCAGCAGCAGCGGTCCGTTCCACTCCGTGTTCTCGGTGAGCGCGATCGAGCAACTGACCGCCCGCATCTCGGGCATCCCGTCCTCGACGTGCCAGGTCTCGAAGTCGGAGTGCCACGAGAACGCCTTGCCCTCCAGCGCCGGCTTGAGGTTGATCCGGCTCTGGTGGACGTAGACGTCGTCGTCGAGGATCTGGCGGGCGACGCCGGCGAGTCGCTGGTCGGCGACGAGGTCGGCGAACACGCTGTCGGTGCCGTGCACCTGGAACAGCGACCGGAGCGCACCCGAATCGGGTTCGAGCACCGACCGTTCACTGGCGCGGATCTCGGGCGTCATCGACAGCATGTCGATGTCGCGCAGACAGGTCTCCACCGTGTCCGGGTCGATCCAGTCGTCGAGCACGAGGAACCCGTCGCGCTCGAACGACGCGAGCTGCTCCGGGGTCAGTGGGCCGGGCGCAGCCATACCGCCCCAGAGCACCGGTTCGGCGCGGTCGATGATGCGCTGTTCGCCCCCGACGCGGGACTCGTAGCGATCGGCGACTGCAGCGTTCGTACTCACGATTCCTCCTTCGGATCGTCGGTCAGCAGTGGGTACACGCCGTTCTCGTCGTGCACCTCGCGCCCGGTGACGGGCGGGTTGAACACGCACACGCACCTGAAGTCCTCCACGACCGACAACGTGTGCCGATCGTGGCGGTCGAGGGCATACAACGTGCCCGGGGTCAACTCGTGCACCTCACCGGTCGCATGGTCGCGGATCCGGGCATGTCCCTCGATGCAATACACCGCCTCGAGGTGGTTCTGGTAGTGCATCTCCGTCTCGGTGCCCGCGTACAGCACGGTGTCGTGCATCGAGAAGCCCATCGCATCCTTGGCGAGGAGCAACCGGCGCGACTTCCATGTCTCGGCGCGGACGTCGAGCTCGGTACCGTCGATCTCGGCGAGCGAGCGCACGATCATGACGACGCACCCTCCTCCAGCAGACGCTGGCCCTGCTCCTCGACCGCTGCCTCGACGACCTCGACGAGGATGTCGAGACCACGACGCAACATGTCGTCGTCGATCGTCAGCGGCGGGAGCAGCTTGACGACACCGTCGTCGGGCCCCGCTGTCTCGAGCAGCAAGCGCTCCTCGAACGCCGCGGCGCACAGCTTCGACGCATCGGCGGGCTCGACGCAGCGCAGACCCTGGATCAGGCCGCGCCCGCGGCGCTCCTCGAAGAGCGCCGGGTGGTCCTCGACGAGCTGGTCGAGCGTCTCGGAGATCATCGCCGCGCGGCGCGTGACGTCCTGGGTGAGCTGGTCGTCGGACCACCACTCGACCAGCGCCCGCGTGGCGGTGACGAAGGCGTGGTTGTTGCCGCGGAACGTGCCGTTGTGCTCGCCGGGGGTGAACACGTCCCAACGGGGGTCGAGCAACACGATGGCGAACGGCAGGCCGGCGCCGCTCAGCGACTTCGAGAGACAGACGATGTCCGGCTGCACGTCGAGGTCCATCTCGTCGAACGAGAAGAACGGGCCGGTGCGACCGCAGCCGACCTGGATGTCGTCGACGATCAGCAGCACGCCGTGGCGACGGCAGATCCGCCCGAGCTCGCGCACCCACTCGGCCGATGCGACGTTGACGCCACCCTCGGCCTGGATGGTCTCGAGGATGACGGCCGCGGGGAGGTCCACGCCCGATCCCGCGTCGGCGAGGAACGACTCGAGCAGCTCGAGCGTGTCGAGGTCCTCGCCGTACGTGTTCTCGAACGGCATCTTGACGGCGTTCGTCAGCGGCACACCCGCGCCGGCGCGCTTGGTGGCGTTGCCGGTGAGGGCGAGCGAGCCCAGCGTCATCCCGTGGAAGGCGTTGGTGAAGCTCACGATCGTCTCGCGACCGGTGACCTTGCGGGCCAGCTTGATCGCCGCTTCGACGGCGTTCGTGCCGGTCGGCCCGGGGAACATCACCTTGTAGTCGAGGTTGCGCGGCTGGAGGATCAGCTCGTCGAAGGTCTCGAGGAAGCGCTCCTTCGCCGTGGTCGACATGTCGAGGCTGTGCGTCACGCCGCACGACTGGATGTACGCGACGAGGGCGTCCATCAGCTGCGTGGGGTTGTGCCCGTAGTTGAGGGCGCCGGCGCCGGCGAAGAAGTCGATGTACTGGCGTCCCAGGCGATCGGTCTGGGTGGCGCCCTGCGCCGTCTCGAACACGGTCGGCCAGCCGCGGCAGTAGGCGCGGACATCGGACTCGAGGCGCTCGAAGGTGAGCATCCCGGCGTCGACCGAGGGGGTGTCGGTCGGCGTGGCGGTCGGGTCGGTGGTGATCTCGAAGGTGGTCATGGAGGTGGGTTCCTTCCGGGGTGGTGGATGCAGCGGACTGGTGGTGCCGCCGGGCGCGCGGGCGCGCTGAACCGGCGACGGCGGATGGTGAGACGTAGACCCGAACGGGTCAGAAGGGACCGATGCGGAAGCGCACTTCCGCATCGTGGTCGTGACCGCCGGGGAAGTCGGCGGTCTCGAACAGCGCCTCTTCGAGGCACTCGGTGTCGGGATCCCGGGCGAAGCCGCGGAACAGGCTCGCCGATGCGTCGTTGTCGGGCGTCACCGTCGCTTCGAGGAAGCGCAGACGGGGCACCGCCGGCCGCTCGGCGACGGCCCGCAGGAGCTGCGTCCCGAGGCCGATGCCGCGATGGGTGTCGGCGACCGCGATCTGCCAGATGAACAGCGTCTCGGGATCGTTCGGGAGCCGGAAGCCGGTGACGAAGCCGGCGGTGGCGCCCTCCTCGTCGACCGCCACCGCGCAGGTGTCCGCGAGGTACTCGACCAGCATCAGGAACGAGTAGGGCGAGTTGGTGTCGACGGCCTGCGAGGCGAGACGCCACATGCTGCTGGCGTCATCTCGGGTAGGGGGGCGCAACGTGATACGCGCCGGACTGTTGTCGATCTGTGTGGAGACTGGGATCACCGCCGTGGGAGGTAGCTCGCTTTCGACCATAGCGAAGTGAGCGCGAGGCGCAAGTCGGAGAGTGGGGTGATCGTGTGGTCTTCGTCACACGATGTTCACACGATCGTGACACCGACGTCGGCGAGCGCGGCGGCGAGCGACCGTGCCGCGGCGAGTGCGCCCTGCGGTGCGTCGACCGAGCCGAGCGCGGCGAGCGACGTGTCGACGGCGCCGACGACGCCGAGCAGCATGGGGGCGTTGACGTGCCCCATGTGGCCGATGCGGAACCCGTCGCCGAAGCCGCCGATCCCCGTGCCGAGCGTGACGCCGAGCTCGTCGCGACAGACCGCCCGCAGGCGGGCGACGTCGACGGGCGATGCGCCGGAGCCGTTGCTGACGATCGTCGTGACGCCGTCGGCGCGGGCGTGCTCGTCGCGAGCGTATGGCGCGAGCCCGGCGGGCGCCCACGCGTCGACCGCCGCCCGCACGGCATCGGCCAGCGCCCGGTGCCGCGCCCATCGCTGCTCCAGCCCCTCCTCGCCGATCATGCGCAACGCTTCGCGCAGACCGTAGAGATGGGTGACCGGAGGTGTGCCGCAGAACCTCCGGTAGTACGGGCCGTCCTCGCTGCGGGCCGTCCAGTCCCAATACCGGGTGCGCATCCCTGCGGCGGGGTGGGCGGCGAGCGCTCGCGGGCCCGCCCAGACGAAGCTGAGGCCCGGCGGTACCATCAGGCCCTTCTGGCATGCGCCGACGGTGATGTCGACGCCCCATGCGTCCATCTCGTACCGCTCGCACGCCAGCGAGGCGATCGCGTCGACCATCAGCAGCGCTCGGTGGCCCGTCGCGTCGATCGCCTGCCTGATCGCTGCGACGTCGTTGCGCACCGACGACGCCGTGTCGGCGTGGGCGAGGAGCACGGCGGCGATGCTGCCGCTCCGGTCCGCCCGGAGCCGTTCCTCCACGGCCGCCGGGTCGACGGCCCGGCCCGCTTCGGCTCGGACGACCTCCACCTCGAGGCCGTCGAAGTCGGCCAGTTCGCCCCACACGGTGGCGAACAGGCCGCACTCGAGTACGAGCACGCGGTCACCGCGATCGAGCGTGTTGCTGAGCGCCATCGACCAGGCTGCGTGGCCGTTGCCGATCACCACGAAGGCTCGGCTCGACGTCCGGGCGATGCCCGGCAGGCCGTCGAACACCTCGTCGATGACGCCCTCCAGCTCGCCCGCATAGATGTCGGGCATCGCCCGATGCATCGCGGCCAGGACCCGGTCGGGGATGACGCTCGGGCCCGGGATCGCGACGATCTCGGGGCCTGCGGCGAGCGATGGCTTCATCGCCGAGAGTCTGACATGGCGACCCGACGCGGGCCGCTGTCAGATCATCGTCGGAAGAACGCCTTGGCGTCGTCGTCGAAGAACAGATACCCGGCGACCAGCAGGTACACCAGGGTCGGTGCGATCGAGTCGTACCAGTGCACACGGTGGTAGCTGATCGAGACCCAGATCAGGGCGATCAGCCGGACGACGGCGATCACGCCGACGAGCAGCCGAGCGAAGTTCGAGCCGCCGCGCAAGGCCGACGCGATCATGAAGACGACGACGCCGAACACGATGGTGATCACTCCCAACGTCGTGATCTCGCCGCTGGTCGCGCCGACCGAGTCGAGCACGTCGTCGCTGTTGCGCTGGGTGATCAGCAGGATCCCGGCGAGGATGTCGAGGACGGCCCCGACGTACAGCAGGATCGACAGGAATCGGACCCCGAAGGGTGGACGGACAGCGGTCGTTTCCATGGTGAACCCCCTCGAGGAACTCGAGTCGTCGACGTGACGCCCGAACTGTAGA
>CAYGLH010000023.1:18797-20682 GCA_964350535.1 uncultured Ilumatobacteraceae bacterium | reverse complement strand
CGATCACCTCGGTGAGCGCCGGCACGGTCACCTCACCGACGGCCGCCACCTGCACCACGAACGCCGCCGGGCAATGCACGATCACGGTCAACACCACGGCGGTCGGTAGCGGCACGCTCACGGCGACCATCGCCCGGGTCTCGATCCCGGGCTACGCGCCGCCGAACGGCCAGGCGGGCGCGCTCTTCGACTACGACGTCCCCGACGTCGCCGGCAACAAGACCTGGGTCCGCTTCTTCGGCAACGTCACGCCCACCGGCACCAACCTCGTCGGCGAGGACCACGTCTTCACGATCACCGCCACCCACGACAAGGGCCTCGGCCCACAGTTCGTCCCGAACGGCTCGGTCGTGCGGTTCAGCTGGACCGGCACGGGTTCGATCGCGCCGGCGTCCAGCTGCACGATCCAGGCGGGCACCTGCACGGTCACGGCCTCGTCGAACGCCACGGGCACGGGCACCATCCGCCTGACGTCGGTGACCGCCACGATCGACAACGTCACGTTCACGAACGCGCCGATCAGTGCCGCCGCCAACGGTGGCAGGCTCACGGCCACCAAGACGTGGGTCGACTATCGCCTGCGCATCGACCCGCCGAACGACACCAACCTGATCGACACCGAGCACGTCTTCACCGTCACCGTCGAGCGTGACTCGGGCAACGGGTTCGTCCCGTTGGCCAATGCCACCCCGACGATCACCCGCACGGGCGTCGGCCGCGTCACCTCCAACGGGTGCGCCGCCGGCACCGCCACCGACGGCACGTGCCGCGTCGTCACCACCTCGCCGACCCCCGGCGACATGACCGTCACGGCGACCTTCATCGGCTCGGCCGGCGGCAAGTCCGTCACGCTCACCGACCGCGGCAACAAGACGTGGGTCAACTACCGGCTGACGCTCACGCCGCGCGAGGCGATCAACGACGTCGGCGACCCCCACGTGTTCGTCGCCAAGCTCGAAGAGGACCGCGGCGCCGGCTTCCGGGTCGCGGGCGGCAAGACCCTGTCGCTGTCCTCCACCGGGGTGGGGTCGATCATCAACATCCAGCCTGCCGGGCCGCGCTCGCGGACCTGCACCACCGACAGCGCAGGCACGTGCCGGATCACGGTCAACTCGAACGTCCCGGGGTCGCTCAAGCTGACGGCGACCTTCGACGCCATCGTCGGCGCCACGTCCGGCACGTTCACGGCACAGGCCTCGAAGGGCTGGATCCCGCCCGAGGAGCTGCCCCGCACGGGGAGCTCGTCGGCGCCGATGCTGCGCGGCGGCTTCGGTCTGCTCGCCCTCGGCGGCATCCTGCTGCTCGCCAGCCGGCGGCGCACCAACCTGACCTGAGCGGTTCCGCTCGACGCAGCGCCCTCCGACCGGATCTGGCCGGAGGGGCTCTGCTTGAATCGGGACGTCGCGACGATCACCTCGTCGAGACGTCACACGTATCGAGTTCAGTACCGAGATCAGGGGAGTAGGAATGCCAGGTTGGACCTTCGTCGAGTTCTGGGAGCACGCCGCGGACAGCATCCCGGACGCACCGTTCGCCAAGCAGGGCGACCGCGTCGTGACATGGGGTGAGGCCGACCGCCGCGCCGATGGCATCGCCCGCACGCTGCTCGACCAGGGGGCCGCCAAGCAGGACAAGGTCGCGCAGTACCTCTACAACTGTCCCGAGTACGTCGAGTCCCAGTTCGCCTGCTTCAAGGCATCGCTGGTGCCGGTGAACACCAACTACCGCTACACGGCCGACGAGCTGCTCTACCTGTGGGACAACGCCGACGCGGTCGCCGTCGTCTTCCACGGCACCTTCGTCGACACGATCGAGGAGATCCGCGACCGCCTCCCGAGAATCCGCACCTGGCTGTGGGTCGACGACGGCTCCGGGCCGTGTCCCG
>CAYGLH010000023.1:0-18787 GCA_964350535.1 uncultured Ilumatobacteraceae bacterium | reverse complement strand
TGTCCCGACTGGGCGACGCCCTACGAGGAGGCGGCCGCCGTGGAGACGGGCGGCCGCGTGATCCCCCCGGACGGCCGCGACGGCGACGACCTCAACATGCTCTACACGGGTGGCACGACCGGCATGCCGAAGGGTGTCATGTGGCGTCAGGACGACCTGGTGGTCACCCTCGGCGCGGCGCTCGGCACGCCCGTGCCCGAGGAGCACGACCCGGCGTTCCTCGACACCCTCCACCAGGCGCCCGGCCCCGTCGGCATGCCGGCGTGCCCGCTGATGCACGGCACCGGCGGCTTCACCGCGTTCTCCACGTTGATGCAGGGCGGGTGCGTCGTCGTGCTGCCACATCGGCACTTCGACCCGGCCGAGCTCCTCGACGAGGTGCAGGACAAGGGCGTCAATGCGATGGCGATCGTCGGCGATGCGTTCGCCAAGCCGATCCTCGCCGCGCTCGACGCCGAGCCGGACCGCTGGGACCTCTCGTCGCTCCTCGCCATCGTGAGCTCCGGGGTGATGTGGAGCGAGGAGACCAAGCTCGGGTTGCTCGGCCACCACCCGAACATGATCCTGCAGGATGCCTTCTCCTCGTCCGAGGCGCTCGGCATGGGCATGTCGGTGTCGGGCGGCGGCGCGGCGGCCAAGACCGCCCGCTTCGAGATCAGCCCGAACACGATCGTGATCGACGACCTGGGCAATCGGATCACCGAACCCGGTGTCGTCGGGCGCCTCGCCGTCGGCGGACGTCAACCGCTCGGTTACTACAAGGACGAGGAGAAGTCCGAGCGCACGTTCCTGATGGTCGACGGCAAGCGGTACTCGTGTCCCGGCGACTACGCCCAGCTCGACGAGGACGGCAAGGTGGCCGTGCTCGGGCGCGGCTCGGTGTGCATCAACTCCGGCGGTGAGAAGATCTACCCCGAGGAGGTCGAGGAGGCGGTCAAGACCCACGCCTCCGTGCGTGACGCGGTCGTCGTCGGCGTGCCCCACGAGCGCTTCGGGGAGATGGTCGTCGCCGTCGTCGAGTCCTCCGGCGTCGCCGTCGCCGAAGCCGACCTGATCGATCACGTCCGCACCACGCTGGCCGCCTACAAGGCCCCGCGCCGGGTGATCGAGGTCGACGGCATCGGCCGCGCCCCCAACGGCAAGGTCGACTACAAGCGCCTGAAGGCCCTCGCCACCGACCGCCTCACCCCCGCCTGAGCCCACCCCCATCCGAAATTTGCCGTCAGCGTCGCGCTGAGCGCGACATCCGGGGCAGATTTCGGTGGGGTGTGAGACGTTTGCGTCTTGTTTGAGACGCAAACGTCTCATAGTCTCGCTCCGGTGAACGAGACAGCGCTGTACGACCGACCCGAGATCCACGCCCGGCGATGGTTCCTGCTCGGGGTGATGTGCCTCAGCCTCGTGATGGTCGTGATGTCGGTCTCCGGGCTCAACGTGGCGATCCCCACGATGCAGGAGAGCCTCGAGGCGACCGCCACCGACCTCCAGTGGATCGTCGACAGCTACGCCATCGTGTTCGCAGGTCTGCTGCTCACCGCAGGGGCGATCGGCGACCGCTTCGGCCGCAAGCGGGCGCTGCAGTACGGGTTGGTCGTGTTCGGCGCCGGCTCGCTGATCGGCGCGGTGGCCGACTCCGTGGAGCTGGTCGTGGTGTCGCGGGTCGTGTCGGGCGTGGGGGCGGCGTTCATCATGCCGGCCACCCTGTCGATCATCTCGGCCGTCTTCCCGCCCCACGAGCGAACCAAGGCGATCGCCATCTGGGCGGGGTTCGCCGGCGCCGGTGGTGCCCTCGGACCACTGGTCGTCGGGTTCCTGATCACCGACTGGTGGGTGTTCCCCGCCTATTGGTGGGGCTCGGCGTTCCTGGTCAACGCGGTCGGCGCGGCGGTGGTGCTGGCGGCGGTCACCGTCTACTCGCCGCGCTCCAAGGACACCGAGGCGACGCCGCTCGACCCGGTCGGTGCGGTGCTCTCGATCGTCGGGTTCGCAGCGCTCCTCTACGGGATCATCGAGGGCCCGGTCAAGGGCTGGAGCAGCCCGGAGGTCGTCGCCGCCTTCGTGGTCGCGGTCGTCGCGTTGGTCGGTTTCGTCGTGTGGGAGTTCCGCGTCGAGCACCCGATGCTGCCGATGAGCTACTTCCGCGATCGGGGCTTCTCGCTCGGCACCGGGGTGATCACGTTCGGGTTCCTCGTGATGTTCGGGTTCTTCTTCATCTTCACCCAGCTCCTGCAGTTCGTGCGCGGGTACTCGCCGCTCGACGCCGGGGTGGCGACGTTGCCGATGGCGTTCACCCTGGTGCTCGTCTCGCCGCGCAGCGCGACGCTCGGCGAGCGGTTCGGACCCGGCACGATCATGGCCGCGGGCTTCGGCTTCATCGTCGCCGGCATGGCGGTGATGTCCACGATCGATCGCGGATCGAACTACCTGATGATCGCCCTCGGCCTCGTGCTGCTCGGTGCGGGCATGGGCATCACGATCGCGCCTGCCACCGGATCGATCATGTCGGCCGTCCCGCTCAACAAGGCGGGCGTCGGCTCGGCGGTCAACGACACCACCCGCGAGGTCGGCGGCGCGTTGGGCATCGCCGTCCTCGGTTCGATCGCCAACTCCAGCTACCGCAACAGCATCGACGAGAGCGCGCTGGCGGCGCTTCCTCCAGAGGCGGCCGACGTCGTCGAGGAGTCGATCGGCGGGGCGGTGCTGGTGGCCGCCCAGGCGCCGAGCCCCGACCTCGCCGCCCGCCTCGTCGACGTGGCCCAGAGCGCCTTCGAAGCGGCCACCAGCACGACGTTCCTGTCGGCCGCCGGCGTCGCCGCGATCGCCGGCACCGCCGTCTACGTCGTGGGTCGCGGCTATCGCCCGGAGCATGTCGCCGCACCGATCCCCGGCGGCGAGGCGGTCGAGCCCGAGACTGCGTCGTGAGCCCGTCCGACGCCGTCGACCCGCGGGTCGCGCGCTCGCGTCGTGCGGTGCACGAGGCGACGCTCGGCGAGCTCGGCGAGGTCGGCTACGGCGCGATGACCATCGAGTCGGTGGCCGCCCGAGCGAGCGTCGGCAAGGCGACGATCTACCGGCACTGGAACGGCAAGCTCGACCTCATCGAGTCGGCCCTGGGCGAGCTGAAAGCCGACATCGTCGTGCCCGAGACGGGCACGATCCGCGAGCGCATCGCCGCATTCCTGGACGCGGTCACCACCGAGACGGGGAACTCCACGCTGGCCGGTTGCCTCCCCGCGTTGGTCAGCGCCGCCCGCTACGACCCTGCGGTCAGCGCGTTCATGCAGCGGTTCCATCTGGAGCAGCGGCGCAAGCTCGTCGACCTCGTCGTCGCCGGGATCGAGAGCGGCGACATCACCGTGTCGGGCGACCCGGCCTTCCTCGCAGAGATGCTCGTCAGTCCGATCTTCTTCCGACGCCTCGTCGCCCAGCGATCGCCGGACGCCGCCCAGATCGATGCGGTGATCGCCCTCGTCCTCGGTTGACCCACGACGCCCCGCGACGGCTGGCCACGAACCGTCGTCTGCGTCACGTGGCGATCTCGTACGCCGCCGCCGGAGCACCACCGGTGGCGGGCGCGTCGTGCGGCCGGCGCGTCTCGGCCGGGGCGGCGGTCGGCTCGGCATCGACGACGAGCTCCTCGGCGAAGCTGTCCCTCGGTTCCACGACGAGGCGCGACACGAACAGCGCCACGAGCGCCGAGCCGGCGATGATCAAGAAGAACGCCCGGTACCCCACGAACAGGCCGGCGGTGAGGAACACCACCGCCCCGACGTTGCCGTAGGCGCCGGCCATGCCGGCGATCTGCCCCGACACCCGCTTCTTGACGAGCGGCACGATGGCGAAGACGGCACCCTCGCCGGCCTGCACGAAGAAGGAGCAGGTCATGCAGGCGACGATCGCCAGCGCCCACGGCCACGCCGCGCCCATCGTCGACAGCAACACGTACCCGACCAGCAGGCCGACGAGCAGCGCCGACAGTGTCCGCTTGCGGGAGCCGAGCGCGTCGGACATGATCCCGCCGGTCGGGCGGGCGACGAGGTTCATGAAGGCGAATCCCGAGGCGGCGATCCCGGCGGCGGCCGGCCCGAGCCCCCAGGTGTCGCTGAAGAACGTCGGCAGCATCGACACGACCGCGAGCTCGGAGCCGAACGTGGCGAAGTAGGCGACGCACAGCGCCACGACGGTGCGCATCGGGTACTGATCCTCCTCGGGGTACGAGTTGGCGAGGGCGGGCTGGTTGACCCGGAACACGGCGACCTCCTGGAGGATCAGCAGGCCGGCGATGGCCACGAGCAGACCGACGAAGAGGCCGTCGGAGATGACGTCGACGCGCCAGATCCGCCAGGCGATCAGCGCCAGCACGGCGTTGATCGGCACGGTGAGCGCGGCCAGCGCGAACACCCCACCGCGCGACGTCACCTCCAACGCGCCCTGCCGGCGCGGTCGGCTGTAGCTGACACCCTCGGGGGTGTCGGTCACCGCCCGCAGGTAGAACACGCCGTAGAGCGCGGCGATCACGCCGACGGCGATCATCGACCAGCGCCAACCGTCGTCGCCACCGATGATGTTGGCGACGATCGGAAGGCTGAACGCTGCCGCCGCCGAACCGAAGTTGCCCCAGCCGCCGTAGATGCCTTCGGCGGTGCCGACCTCCTTTGGCGGGAACCACTCCGACACCATCCGGATGCCGACGACGAACCCCGCGCCGACGACCGAGAGCGCGAGCCTCGACACGACCAGGGTGGTGAACGACGACGACAGCGCGAAGATCGTGTTCGGGATCACCGCGAACATCAGGATCGTCGCGAACACCCGCCGCGGTCCCCAGCGGTCGAGCGCCATCCCGATGAAGATCCGGGCCGGCACGGTGAGCGCCACGTTGCAGAGCCCGATCGTCTTCTTCTGGTCGGCCGTCAGCCCGAGCTGCTCCTGGATCGTGTTGGCGAACGGCGCGAAGTTGAACCACACCACGAAGGTGAGGAAGAACGCGAACCAGGTGAGGTGCAGGGTGCGGTACTTTCCGCGGAAGCTCCAGAAGGAGCCGACGCGCGACGGCCGAGCGGGTGGTGGCGGGGCTGCAGCGGTGCTCATCCCTCCGAGCGAACACCACCGCGATTGCCGCCTCGGATCGTGGTGGTGAACGTCGTGTGCGACGTGCTGCACATGTCCGGGCCCTCTCTGTGAGAACTCGGCGCTGTGCGCCGGCGGGCGGCCTAGACGGGGCTGACGCGCAGCCGGTAGCCGCGCCGGATGACGGTCTCGATGCCCCCGGACGCGGTGCCCAGCCGCTGGCGCAGGCGGGCCACCGTCACCTCGACGACGTGCTCGTCGCTCTCCGCCGCGCCCCACACCCGGTCGAGCAGCGCCCGTTTGGAGAGCACCGCGCCGGGGCGCTCGGCGAGCGCCGCCAGCACTTCGCGTTCACGGTCGGTCAGCGTGACGGCCTCCCCACCGTTCACGCTGACCAACCGTCCTTGGACGACGACGCGGTGGTCGCCGAGCTCCAGTAGCCGACTCCGTGTGTCGAAGTGGCCGGCGATGAACTGCACCATCGAGCCGAGTCGATGGCGCGGCGGGACGAGCGGCTCGATCCCGAGCTCGAGCAGCGCGCCGGCGCACACCTCCCCGATGCAGACCGGGGCCACGGTCTCGCGCATCGCGAACAACAGGTCGTCGAGGCTGTCGGTCCCGTCGGCGATCTCGAGGAGGTTCTCCACCGCTGGACGGGCGGTGAACGTGATGGCGTCGAGGCGGCCGTCACAGGCGTGGCGGACGAGCTTCTCCGCAGCGGCGAGGTCGTCGGGCAGCGACCACCGGTACACGGGCACCGGAACGAAGGTGGCGCCGAGGGCGCGCACGCCGCGACCGAGCCGGGCGCCGGCGGCGCCGTCGAGCTGGGCGGCGACCCGCTGCCCGGCAACTCCCCGCCGCTCGAGCTCGTCGATCAGTTCGTCGGATCGGGCGGCCGGGGTCGTCCATTCCACGTGAAACCCCTCGGTGAGCGCGGCGCCCTTGGCCTTCGGTCCGCGCGACAGGATCAGGCTCTCGGAGAGGGCCTCGCGGAGCGCGTCGCCGAGGTGGAACGACTCGGCGGCCTCGACCCACCCGCGGACGCCGATGCCGGTCGTGAACAGCACGACGTCGGGAGGGTCGGCGATCAACGCCTCGGTGGCGTGGCGCAGCTCCTCCGGTGGACCGATCGGATGGGTCTTGATCGTCGGACCGTGCAGGCAGGTGGCGCCGCGAGCCTGCAGCAACTGCATCTGCTCGTCCGATCGCCGGTCGGCGGTGACGCCGATCCTGAACCCGGCAAGCGTCTTCTCGGCCACCGGATCAGCCTGCGTGAAGTGTGTTTCGCTGCGGTTTCGAGCCGGTTGCCATATCGCTCGACGGGTGGTCGGGAGCGGGCCGGCCGGCGCGCCGCGGCGCGGCCGGCGGACGCACGGTCACGCGTCGCCTGCGCGGTCGGACAGGGCCGTGCCGGCGATCTCGACGATCCCGTCGTGCACCCGAATCGGCCAGGTGCGGATCGACACCGCCTCGTCGTCGACGCACGCGCCGGTCGCCAGGTCGAACCGCTGCTTGTGCAACGGCGAGGCGACGACCGGACGATCGCCGAGCGACCCGATCAGCCCCCGCGCGAGCACCGGCGCACCGGTGAACGGGTCGACGTGGTCGACGGCGAACAGCGCGTCGTCGTGCAGGCGGAACACGGCGACGGGTTCGCCGTCGACCAGCGCGGCGACGCCGCGGTCGGGCCGGAGGCGGTCGAGTGCGCAGATCGCGGTCCAGCTCACGCGCCGACCGCCGGGGCATTGACGAACTCGACGAAGTGGGCGAGTCGTTCCTCGTCGGCGAGCGTGGCGGTCCACTCGCACTCGTACTGCTCGACGTGCCGGGCCATGTCGGCCTCGAGCTCGTCGCAGATCCCGAGGACGTCGTCGACGATGACGGATCGCAGGTAGTCCAGGCCACCTTCGAGGCCCTCGAACCACACCGACGTCCGCTCCAGGCGATCGGCGGTGCGGATGTAGAACATCAGGAAGCGATCGATGTACCGGATCAGCGTCTCGTCGTCGAGGTCGGTGGCGAAGAGGTCTGCGTGGCGCGGCGCCCGGCCCCCGTTGCCGGCGAGGTACAGGTTCCAGCCGCTCTCCGTGGCGATCACCCCGACGTCCTTGCTCTGGGCCTCGGCACACTCCCGCGTGCAGCCCGACACGGCGGACTTGATCTTGTGCGGCGCCCGCAGCCCGCGGTAGCGCCGCTCGATCCTGACCGCCATGGCCACCGAGTCCTGCACGCCGTAGCGGCACCACACGGAGCCGACGCACGACTTGACCGTCCGCAACGCCTTGCCGTAGGCGTGTCCGGACTCCATCCCGGCGTCGATCACCCGCCGCCAGATCTCGGGCAGCTGGTCGATGCGGGCACCGAAGAGGTCGACCCGTTGGCCGCCCGTGATCTTGGTGTAGAGCCCGAAGTCGCGCGCGATCTCGCCGAGGGCGATGAGTTGTTCCGGCGTGACCTCACCGCCTGGCAGGCGGGGGACCACGGAGTAGGTGCCGTCGCGCTGCATGTTGGCGAGCACGTGGTCGTTCGTGTCCTGCAGGGCGGCCTGGTCACCGTCGAGGATGTAGCCGGTGTCGAGCGAGGCGAGGATCGACGCCACCGTCGGGCGGCACACCTCGCACCCGCGTCCCGATCCGAGGTCGGCGAGGACGCCGGCCCACGTGGTGTGACGGTGGAAGCGGATCAGGTCGAACAGCTCCTGGCGGCTGTGGGCGAAGTGCTCGCAGAGGCGCGTGTCGGTGGCGATCCCGGCGGCGGTGAGCTCGGCGTCGAGGAGCGCTGTCATCGCGGGGACGCAGCCCGCGCATCCGGTGCCCGCGGTCGTCTCCGACTTGAGCGCGGCGACCGTGTGGCAGCCGGCGCCCACGGCGTCGCGGAGGCGTCCGGCGCTGACGGCGTTGCACGAGCACACCAGCGCGGCGTCGGGCAGCGCGCCATCGGTCGGCAGTGCGAGGTCTGCGGGCAGCACCCGCGCGGCGACGTCCGCGGGGGTGTCGACCTGGCCGGCGGCGATCGCCTTGAGCATGTCGTACCCGGACACGTCGCCGACCATGGTGCCGCCGACCACGGCGCCGTCCGCCACGTCGACCACGAGCCGTCGGTGGACCTTCTCGCGGGCGTCGGAGTAGACGATCTCGTCGAGCCGCTCGTCGCACGGTGCGTTGCCGCGGCCGAACGATGCGACTTCGACGCCGAGCAACTTGAGCTTCGCCGACGGCTCCTCGGGCGCGAATCCCGGGGTCGTCGCGGACCCGGCGGTCAGCGTCGAGGCCAGGCACCGCGCCATGTCGTAGCCGGGGGCGACGAGGCCGTGCACACGACCTCGATGGCAGGCGACCTCACCGATCGCCGAGATCGCGTGGTCGCTGGTGCGCAGATGGTCGTCCACGACGATGCCGCCGCGTTCGCCGATCTCGAGGCCGATCGACCGCCCGAGGGCGTCGGCGGGGCGGATGCCGGCCGAGAACAGGACGATGTCGGCGGCCACGTCGTCGTCGTTCTCGAAACGCAGCCCGTGGACGGACCCGTCGGTGCCGGTCAGGACGCGCTCGGTGCGGACGCCGCAGTGGACGTGGACGCCGAGGTCGTCGATCCAGCGGGCGAGCATCCGGCCGCCGGCCGGGTCGAGCTGCTGTGGCATCAGTTGTGGGCCGAGCTCGACGACGTGGGTCTTCAGCCCGAGGTTGCGCAGCGCGTTGGCCGCCTCGAGGCCGAGCAGCCCGCCACCGATCACGACACCGCGCTCGCATCCGGGTTGCGACGCCCAGTCACGGATGGCGATCAGGTCGTCGATCGTGCGGTAGACGAAGCACCCGGGTGCGTCGTGGCCGGGCATCGGTGGGACGAACGGCGTCGACCCGGTGGCGAGCACGAGGTGGTCGTAGGTGACGATGCGCTCGTCGTCGAGCGTGACGAACCTGCGCTCGCGGTCGATCTCGTCGACGCGGGTCCCGAGTCGGTAGGTGACGCGCGCGGGGTCGTACGACGCGGGGTCGGCGAGGCGCAGATCGTCGTCGGTCGCCCCGTCGAAGTAGCTCGACAGTGCGACGCGGTCGTAGGCCGGGCGCGGTTCGTCCCCGAGCACCGTGATGCTCCAGCGGCGGCCGACGTCCGCGGACAGGACCTCGTCGACGAAGCGCTGGCCGACCATGCCGTTGCCGACGACGACGAGTCGGTCGGTGCGCGAGGAGCTGACCTCGGAGTGTTCGACGGATCTCTCCATGCGACGAGTCGACCGCACCAGTTTTGCCCGGTGGTCACCCACCGGTGGCCGCTCGGTGACAAGCTGCGCACACGTCGGCATCGGCGGATGTGAGCCGCCGGCGCTCCCGTCGACCCGGCGTGGCGGCGACGTGCGAGCATGGGTCCATGAGCAGCGACTTCGTCAAGGTCGATCGTGACGGTGCCGTCACGACGATCACCCTCGACCGGCCCGAGAAGCGCAACGCGCTGGCGCTCGACGTGATGCTCGAGGTGACCTCTGCGTTCGCGTCCGCCGGTGAGTCCGATGCCACCGCCGTGGTGTTGGCGGCGGCGGGCCCGGTGTTCTCCGCCGGACACAACTTCGGCGACATGGCGGGCGCAGACCTGCCACAGGCGCGGCGGCTCTTCGAGGTCTGTCGCGAGATGATGGACACGGTGCAGGCGATCCCGCAGCCGGTGGTCGCACGCGTGCACGCGCTCGCCACGGCCGCCGGGTGCCAGCTCGTCGCCACGTGCGATCTCGCCGTGGCCGCGGAGTCCGCCGGGTTCGCGATCCCCGGCGGGAAGGGCGGGCTGTTCTGCCACACCCCGCTCGTCGCCGTCGCCCGCAACGTCGGCCGCAAGCGGGCGCTCGAGATGGCGCTCACCGGCGATCCGATCGACGCCCACACGGCCGCCGAGTGGGGACTGGTGAACCGGGTCGTGCCCGACGACCAACTCGACGACGCCGTTGCCGACCTCGTGCGTCGCGCCACGCGCGGGAGCGCGTTGTCGAAGGGTCTCGGCAAGCGTGGCTTCTACGCCCAGGTCGACCTCGACCAGGGCAAGGCGTACGACTACGCCACCGAGCTGATGGCGTCTGCGGCGATGATCGACGACGCCCAGGAGGCGTTCTCGGCGTTCCTCGAGAAGCGCCCGCCGAAGTTCACGCAGCGGCCCTGACGCCGCCCCGGATCCGTCGCCCATCACGCCGCGATCGCGACGGCCCGTCGGATCCGTTCCACCGCTCGGTCGCGATGGTTGCGCACGGTGCGCGGTGTCACGTTGCGCTCGACGGCGACACGGCCGGGCGAGCCCGTCGCCGCGAGGTGCCGGATCAGCTCGAGGTCACGGTCGGGCACACCGCTCTGTCCGGCGTGGCGCACCACCTCGGCCAGCTCCTCCAGCGCGGTCGGTTCGGCCGATTCGGCGACCTCGCGCCAGCGGGTGGCGTCGGTCGGTGTCTCCGGGTGGGCGGCGCGTCGGCGCATCGGGGTCCGGTAGGCCGTGGCGACGGCGTCGGAGATCAACGATGGTGCGACGGGGCCGCGCCGTCGGTCGAGATCGAAGCACTCGATGGCGATCCACGCCGCGGCGAGCACGTGGTCGAGGACGTCTGCACCGTCGAAGGACTGGTGGTATCGGGCCGCGCCGGCGACGAGCCCGGGGAGGATCCGCTGGAGGACGATCCGACCGGCGAGCGGATCGGCATCGGCGATCTCCACGAGTCGGCGGAGGGCACGATCGGGCTGCCCGCCGGCGCCATGGGCCGTCGCGACGACGATCACCTGGAGGTCGCGTGCTCCCACGGCTCGCTCGATGGCCGGTGCCAGCGCGTCCTCGCCGATCCAGCCACCGACCGTGGCCAGCGACCGTCGGTCGTGGCGCAGCCGGCGCCACTCGCGATCGAGGCGCCCGCCGACCGCCGAGCCCCAGTTGCTGCTCGTCGGGGTGGCGCGTTCGTGGTGGAGAGGAGGACGGGTTCGGTGCGTCGATGTCATGCCGCGATCGTGCGGATCGCTCTCACCGGTGGGCTCACAGGTCGCGGTCGAGCCTCCACGAACCGCCGTCACCGGCCTGCTCACCGGCCCTGTGAACGCCTCACAGCACCTGGTCAGTGACCATTCTTGCGGCGACCACGGATCAGCGTTCCGGGACCCGTTCTGCGCCTCCCACTGTGGGGCATGACGCACACCTCGCTCCCGCCGCTCCACGTCGTCGACGCGCTCGGCCGCCGACTCCGCGTCCAGCCGGCGTCACCTGCCGACACGATCGGCGATGTCGGGCGGGCGCTCACGGGCACACCGACGAGCCTCTGGATCGACGGGGACCACCATGGTCAGGGCGAGCGCCTCGCGAGCTGCGCGGCGCTCGTCGAGGGCGCAGACGTCGCCCTCACCCCGCCCGTCGTGCCATCCACATCGACGACGGCAGCGGACGCCGGCGAGCCCGACCCGGTCGCGCACGTCGCCCTGTTGACCGTCGTCGCGGGGCCCGCCTGTGCGCGGCCCGTGATGCTCGCCGCCGGCCGGCACGGCATCGGGCGGTCGCCGGCGATGAGCGTGGCGATCGACGACCCGGCGATCGAGCCACACCACGGGCTCCTCGACGTCAGCAGCGAGGGCCGTGTGTGGTTCACCCAGCTGACCGGCCGGGCGGCCGCGGGCATCGACGACGAGCCCGTCGCCAACTGCGGGGCGGTCGCGCTGCCGGCTGGATCGATGCTCCGGCTGGGTGCCAGCAGCATCGTGGTGAACCGCGTCGCGCCCTCCGAACTCCCACGGCTCGCGTCGCCGCCCTCGCCCTCCGGTGCGATCGATGCGTCCGTCGCGACCCCGTGGCGGCGGGCGCTTCGTCGGGTGGCCTGCGAACGCCTCGACGATCAGGCGGCGGCCATCGTCGTTCCCGGGCCGGTGGGCGAACATCCGCGCCCGCCTGCGACCGCCCTGATCGGCGCCGGTTGCGCGCTCGGTGGTGCGGTGCTCGTCGCCGCGCTCCTGGGCCAGCTGTTGTTCGCGCTCTTCGCCGTGGTCGGTGCCGGCGCGGCGGTGGTCACGTGGCTGGTCGGGCTTGCGACAGCGTGGCGTCGGCGGCGCGCCGATCGGCGCCGTCGCCGTCGGGAGATCGACGTGTTCCGGACGGAGCTCCACGACCGACACGAGCGCGCGATGCGGTGGCGCCGGGTGCACCATCCGGGGCCCGATCAGGCGTTGGCGCGACCCGACCTCGGCTTCCGCGACGTGTGGTGCCGCCGCGTCGAGGACGGTCGCGCCGATGTCGTGCTGGGGGTCGGCGACGTCCGTGACGCCGTCGCCCTCGTCGAGGATCCCACCACCTCGCTCGACCTGGACCTCCAACGCGACCACGAGCGCGCCGCGCACCTGGTTGCGGTCCCCGTCCCGGTCACCCTCGGCGGTGGCGAGGTCGTCGGTGTCGCTGGTTCCGACGTGCTGGCGCCGGCCGTCGTCCGGTCGCTGATCGTCCAGTTGGCCACCTGGTACGGCCCGGCGGACGTCGGTCTGACGGTGGTCACGACGGATCGGGCTCGCTGGAACTGGGTGCGGTGGCTGCCCCACGGCGACGTCGGCGACGGGGCTGCGTTGATCGATGCCGCGGACCACACCGTCATCGCCGAGCGGGCGGCGGCGGTCTCGGCGTCGACGGTCCCGCTGCATCTCGTGGTGATCGACGATCCCGGTGCCCTCGTCTCACGCACGGGGCCGGTCCGCCGGTTCCTCGATCGCACGGGGTGCGCCGCGGTCGTCACGGCCGCCGACGGCGAGACGGTTCCGGCGATCTGCGACCGCGTGCTGCTCATCGGCTCCACGGGCAACGCGATGTGGTCGGGCTCGGTCCTTGAGCAGGACCAGGCGTGGAACCTGCGCCCGGCAGGCCTCACCGAGCGGACGGCGTCGCGCGCGGCGCGACAGCTCGCCCACCTCGTCGATCCCGAAGCGGACGATGCCAGCGGCCGCTCGTTGCCCCGCCGCGTCGGGCTGGCCGAGCTCCTCCGACCCGCGTCCGATGAGGAGCTCGCCGCGGCGATCGCCCGATGCTGGGGTGAAGGAGGCACCGATCCCGCTCCGTGCGCGCCCGTCGGCGTGTCGGCCGACGGGGTCGTCGATCTCGACCTCGTGCGCGACGGGCCGCACGCCTTGATCGCCGGGACGACAGGTGCCGGGAAGAGCGAGTTCCTGCGCACGCTCGTCGTCGCGCTCGCCGCCCGCGTCGGTCCCGAGCACCTCAGCTTCGTCCTCGTCGACTACAAGGGCGGAGCGACCTTCGACGGGTGCAGGTCGCTCCCGCACACCGTCGGGCTCGTCACCGACCTGGACGACGGCCTCGCCGCCAGGGCGCTGGCGAGCCTCGACGCCGAGGTACGCCGGCGCGAGCGCCTGCTGCGCACCGCCGGTGCGGTCGACCTCGCCGCGTACCGGGCGGCCGGTCGCGGCGAGCCGATCGCCAGGCTCGTGATCATCGTCGACGAGTTCGCCGCGCTCGCCCACGAGCTGCCGGAGTTCCTCGACGCGCTGGTCGACGTGGCGCGCCGCGGCCGCAGCCTCGGCGTCCACCTGGTGCTGGCGACCCAGCGCCCTGCCGGGGTGGTCGACGACGATGTGCGGGCGAACACCGACATCCGCATCGCGCTGCGCGTGGCCGACCGGCCGGACGCCCGCGAGGTGCTCGGCGACGAGCGAGCGGCCGGGTTCCCGCGCGACGTGCCGGGGCGGGCGGCGATGCGGCTCGGTTCGGACGAGGTCGTCGTGTTCCAGGCGGCGTCGACCGGCGAGCGGTCGCCGTCCGGGCGCGCCCGGCTCACCGTCGAAGTGCTCGACCCCGTCGTCGACGAACCGCTCGCTCCTGACCGCCCCTGCGCCCGCGACGGCGCCACGCTCCGCCGGTCACGGGACGACGACCCGCACCCGTCGGAGTTGGAGCGGATCGTCGAGGCCATCGACACCGCGGCGCGCCGCACCGCCCGGGCGCTCCCGCCGGCGCCGTGGCTCGACGCGCTGCCCGAACGCCTCAGCGCCTCCGAGGTCCGGCGCGCCTGTGCCGAGCTCGGAGGCAGCGGTGACGAGCCCCATGACGCGGTCGGACTCGTGGACGATCCCGGGTCGCAGGCCCGCCGTCCGCTGCGCTGGGATGCTGCCGCCGGGAACCTCGCCGTGATCGGTGCCGCAGGAACGGGCCGCAGCTCGACGTTGCTCTCGCTGGCCACCGCCCGCTGCCGGGTCGACGGTCCCGATCGCTGTCACGTGTATGTCATCGACGCGACCGCCGACGCACGGTACGACGCCTTGGCGACCGTCGCGCACTGCGGCGCGGTGGTCCGACTCAACGAACGGGAGCGGCTCCATCGCCTCGTCGCCCGGCTGGCCGGCGAGTTGGACGACCGCGCGTCGACGGCTGTGATTCGCCCGCGGATCATCCTGATCATCGACGGTGTCACCACCGTCCGTGGTGCGCTGTCGTCGATCGAGGACGCCGAGGTGCTCGGGTCGCTCGACCGTGTGTTCGCGGACGGTCCGGCGGTCGGGATCGTCGCCGCCTTCTCGGCCGACGCCGGGGCGACCGCGGCGCTCACGGTACCCGCCGGCGATCGATGGTGGTTCCACACCGGCGACGGGGCGAACGCGCCGCCAGCGACGTGTCCCGGCGTTCCGCCGGGTCGGCCCGGGCGGATCCGGGTCGCGTCAAGCGGTCTCGAGGCGCAGGTCGCGCTCGGCGCCGACGAGCTGGCGGCGCTGCCCGGCCGCGACGCCGTCGACGGTCCGCGGCCGGTCGAGTGCCTACCCGCGATGGTGGAGGCGCGCGAGCTGACGGGCGTCGGCGCCGCTGGTCGGAGCGGCGTCGCCCTGTCCATCGGCCGCGCGTTCACCGACCTCGGGACGGCGACGATCGAGATCCCGCCGGGCGATCATGTGCTCATCGCCGGCACGGCGCGCACCGGCGTGTCCACGGCGCTCGCGTTGATCGCCGCCCAGTGGGACGCTGTCCGCCCGGAGGGTGTCGTCGTCGTCCACGGCGCCGAAGGATCCGACGAGCTGCTCGGCGATGCGATCGCGGCTGATCGGCCGGTCCTGCTCGTCGTCGACGATGCGCACCGGGTGAGCGACCGGGGCACGCTGCTGCTCGACGCCACCGAGGGCCGGGTCGGTGATGTCACCGTGGTGGCGGGAGGTCGGCTCGACGCGTTGCGCGCCGCGTACGGGCACTGGACGAGAGAGCTCGCTCGGAGCCGTTGCGGAGTGATCCTCACCGCGCCCGGCGAGGTCGACGGTGAGCTGCTGGGTGTCAGCCTGCCGCGCCGGACGCCGGTCCGCGCCCGGCCGGGGCTGGCGTGGGTGATCGACGGCGGTGGAGCACGACTCGTGCAGCTCGCCGCCGTCCGGACCGGAGCGGCGCATCCCGATCGCACCGGGGCGAGCGCCATCATGTCGAATCAGGGCATACGCTCCGACCGATGACCGATGCCTTCCCCCCACCGCGCGGCACCGACGCGGCCGGCGAGTCGCCGCCCGTGAGCGCCGACCACGGCTCGGCGGCGGGAGGTGCCCCGTTCGATGCCCCACCTGTGCTCGACGAGCCATCGTCGGACGTGCCGTCGAGTGCCGACCGGCCCTCGGGCCGCTCGCACGTCCCGCTGATCGTCGTCGGCATCCTCGCCGTCGTGGCACTCGTCGTCGGCGTGATCGTCGCCGTCAGCGGAGGGTCGTCGTCGTCCGATGAGGCGTTCTCGCTCGACGGCGCGCTCGAGTCGGCCAGCGAGGCGACCACGGTCGAGTACGACATGACGATGACGGCCGAGACCCCGGCCGGTGACGTGCCCCTCACCGCGCAGGCCGCCGCCGACAGCGACGCCGGATTGATGCGGATGGAGATCGACGCCGCCGACCTGCTGCCGGGCGAGATGCTGCCCGGTGCCAGCGGCACGATCGAGATGATCCTCGACGGCAGCACCTCCACCATGTACATGCGCGCCGGCGACCTGTTCGGCGACGTCGGAGGCTTCCTCGGTGCGGACGTCGAGTGGATCAGCTTCGACCTCGACGACCTGTACGAGCTCGGCGGCATCGGCGGTGCCGATCCCGTCGACGACATCGCGGGGATGTTCGACCAGAGTCCCCTCGCCATGCTCGGCGGCGTCGCCGAGTTGGCCGACGACGCCGAGGTGATCGGCACCGACACGATCGACGGCGAGGAGCTCCGGCACTTCCGGGTCGTGGTCGACGACCCGGCCGACATCTACGACAACCCCGACACCGAGGCGGCGGTCGACATCTTCGACGATCTGGTCGATCTCGGTGGCGACGGGGAGGTCGGCGCGTTGGAGGACCTGATCGACGACGTCACCTACGACTTCTGGGTCACCGAGGACAGCGTGCTGCGCCGCATCGAGGTGTCGGTCGGAGGCCCTGGTCTGGCGTCGAGCGTCGTGTTCCAGATCGACTCGATCGGCGAGCCGATCGATCTGTCGGCGCCGTCCGACGACGAGGTCTTCAGCTTCGACGACCTCCTCGGCGGTTGAGCCGGGCGGGCGTCAGCCGCCGGGGTCCGACGACTCGCCGAGCAGGTATCGGGGCCCGCTGCCGGTCGCCGCGGCGACGTCGTCCGGATTGTACATGGCGCAGCTGTCGAGGCTCAGGCAGCCACACCCGATGCACCCGTCGAGCTTCTCGCGCATCTGCTCGAGCAGTGCGATGCGCTCGTCGAGCATCGGCCGCCAGGTCACGGCGAGGTCGGCCCAGTCGTCCCGGGTCGGCGTCCGGCTGTCGGGCAGGCTGGCGAGCGCGTCGCGGATCTCGCCGAGGCTGAGGCCGACGCGCTGAGCGACCAGGATGAAGCTGACGCGCCGGATGACGTCGGCGTGGTAGCGCCGATGGCCGGCGTCGTTGCGCTCGCTGGTGATCAGCCCGCGATCCTCGTAGAAGCGCAGCGCGGAGGTGGCAACTCCCGCGCGTCGCGCCACGTCGCCGATCGGGAGCAACCGCGCCGCTCCGGGCCCGGGTCGGCGTCCTGGCGGCAGCTTCTTGACTTGAACCATGCTTGAAGTCTTACGGTGCACCACATGACCGATCAACTCGCGACGGACACCGACCGAACAGCAACCGGCGCGTCGACCGTGGTCGCCCAGCTCGACGAGCTGCCGGTCGGTACCGTCCGCATGGCCAAGGTGGACGGCCGGCGGATCTGCGTGGTGCGGACCGAGTCTGGCGTGCATGCCATCGACAATGCCTGTCCGCACGAGGGCTACGGCCTCGCCCAGGGCGAGCTCGACGGTGAGCTCCTCACGTGCGAGTGGCACAACTGGAAGTTCCGGGTGAGCGACGGCCGCTGCGTCCTGGGCGAGGAGGACGTCGCGAGCCATCGGGTGGACATCGGCGCCGATGGCGACGTCAGGGTCACGGTGCGGCGGCCCGACCCCGACGCCCGTCGCCCGGCGTTGCTCGACAGCCTGCGGCGCGGCATCCGTAAGGACTACCGGGGGCAGGTCGCCCGCGACGTCGTCCGGCTCCTGCGGGCCAGCGCCGATCCCGGTGAACTGGTCTGGGAGGCGGTGGCCCACGGGGCGCCGCGCGCGGAGTTCGGGTGGGGACACTCCGTGGCGTCGGCCACGGACTGCCTGTCGATGATCGATCTCTACGAGGGTGACCAGCGGGCGCTGCCGATCGTGCAGGGCATCGTCGGCATCGCCGAACAGGAGCGCGACCGACCTGTCCAACCGTTGCCGGATCCGCTCCCCGCTGATCGGGTGGGAGCGACGGGGTTCCGAGCCGCGGTCGAGGCGCAGGACGTGGCGACGGCGCAGGCGCACGTGCTGGGGGCCATCGAGCGTGGCGATGGTGCCGCGCAGCTCACTCCGTGGTTCACCGCGGTCGTCGCCGACCACCACCTCTCGTACGGGCACGGTGCGATCTACGGTCAGAAGGCGTTCGAGCTGCTCGACATGATCGGGTGGGAGCGGGCGCCGACGGTGCTGCCGCACCTCGTGCCCACGATCGTCCACGGCACCCGCGAGGACAAGCTGCCGTACATGCGGCCGTTCCTGCAGGGGCTCGCCACGGTCGACCTCGACGAGCTGGCGGCGATCGACGCCGACGCGGGCTGGCGCGACGACGGGTCGTTGCGCGACGTCCTCCTGGCGGGGGACCGGCGCGCCGCCGCGCCGGCGGCGATCGCCGCGTTGCGCGACGGCGCCGGCCCGCACGGACTGCTCGACACGGTGGTCGACGTGGTCAGCGAGCGGCTGCTGCGCTACGACCCGACCGGCGAGTTCGACTTCCACGACGACTTCGGCTGGCTCGACATCACCCACGGCATCACCTATGCCAACGCCGCCCGATGGCATCACGACCGTGTGCTCGGCCGGGCGGGGGCCGACCCGCGCGACGCACTCCGGCTGGCCCTCTTCACGGTGTTCCAAGCCCAGTGGACGGGACGGCATGAGTGGCACTCCGCAGTCGGGCCGAGGGCCGACATCGAGCCGCTGTCCGACGACGTGGTCGAGTACGGCGAGTTGCTCCAGCGCGACTCGCTCCTCGACGGCACGACCGCCTTCATCGTCCATGCCCACGCCGTCAAGACCAGTCGCGCCGCGGCGGTGGAAGCGCGCCGCTCCGGTTCGTCGACGGTGCTCGACGCCACGGCGCGGTTCATGGCGGCGCCGAAGCTGGAACGATTCGTCGCCGCGACGGTCGCCCGCTCGATCGACTTCGTCAGCGGCAACGTGCAGCGCGACTGAACGGGGCCC
>CAYGLH010000022.1:5775-21021 GCA_964350535.1 uncultured Ilumatobacteraceae bacterium | reverse complement strand
CGTCGACCGGGAGCAGGTCGCGCGCCGGGTGGCCCCACGACAGGTCGAGGACCCCGGGTCTCGTGCGCAGCTGCAGAAGTCCGTTCGCAGGCGACGGGATGTTCACCAGGCGACCATACCGGTGGCGTCGTCGACGAAGTTCGGCGGTTCGGCACCGGCGGAGAGCGCCCGCCACGAAGGCCCCGTGATCGAGGCCGGCAACCCGGCTCGTTCGCTCGTTCCGCGTCCGGGCATCGAGGCGGTTGGCCAGGCGGCCGGTGACCGGGGCGACTGGCCGAGTCGTGAGGGACTACCTTCCGCGGGGTCCGGCCCCTTCGCGCACGAGCGCGTCGTAGGTGGCGAGCGCGTCCGGAGCTTCGCCGCCGCTCACCCGGAGACCGATGAACCCGTCGGGTCGAACTGCGAACAGCGCTGTCCCGGTGAGGCCCAGCTGTCCGGCGTCGTCGGCGGACACGCGAGCGATCACCGGGCGCGGCTCCGACCCGGCGGTCCCGAGGGCCGCACCGAAGAGTGGTGATCGGGCGGTGAGCGGTTCGATCGCCGCGGCCAACACCTCCGCCTCGTGGTCGTGCACGTCGGACGGGCTGACCACGAGCGCGGTGTGGCCGGTCCCGACGGCGAGGTGACGCAGGCGCGCTGACGTGCCGTCGGCACGGACGGCGGCGACGTCGGGGAGTCGCGCTCCCGGACCTGGGCGTGCTCGCCGATCGCCCGCCACGATGGGCGAGCCGGCGTGGTCGATGTTCATCTCGGCTTCGGCCACGATCGAGTCGTGGCGCTTCGTCGGCTCGGCGAACGCCGCGGCGATGGAGAGGTCGCGGGCTCGGCGATCGGCAGGTGAGCTCGTCGCTTGGGCGGCCTCGACTGCGGCGCCCGACTCGGCGATCATCGCAGCGATCGGCCGACGCTCGAGTTCGTAGCTGTCCAGGAGCGCTGGGTGCACTTGGTCACGGCAGACGAGCGCGAGCTTCCAGACCAGATTCGTCGCATCTTGGATGCCGGAGTTCATGCCGTGCCCCTCGGCGGGGGAGCACACGTGGGCCGCGTCGCCCGCCAGGAGGATCCGTCCGGAGCGGTATCGGGAGGCAACCTTGGCGTGGCAGTGGAAGACCGTCGGGTTCTGCACATCGACCAGTCGGACATCCGGCTGGTATCGGTTGAGGGTGGAAGCGGCTTCGGCCGCCAGGTCGGCCGCCGCCGACGTCGGTCGCAAGTAGATGCGCCAGCGCTGTCCGGGAAGGGCGGTCATCGCCACCGGCGGCGCGTCGAGGTACGAGTACGTGACGTCGTAGTCGCCTGCCCAGTTCTGACACGTGGCGTCGAGCACGGCCCAGGGTTCGTCGACGTCCTCTCCGACGTAGTCGATGTCCGCCAGTTCGCGTACGGCACCGTGGTAGCCGTCGCATCCCACCAGCCACCGGGCGCGGATCGTGGTCACGCCCTCGGCGGTCTCGACGGTGACCACGACGCCTTCGTCGTCTTGTTCGGCGTCGACGAGACGAGTACCTCGTGCGACGTCGCCGCCGTGCGCGTTGAGGTCATCGGTGAGCAGCGACTCCGTCACCTCCTCGGACAGGCCGAGGTTGAACCCGAACGTGCTTCCCGAGTCGGCGAGGTCGATCTCGCCGATGCACGCCCCGTCGGAGTGGATCCGCACAGCTCGCTGGCGGACCCCGGCCGCCAGGAACCCATCGATCAGCCCGAGCGAGTCGAACACCTCCAGTGACGCTGGGTGGATCACCGTGGCCCGATCCCAGTGCATCGGATGGGCCTGGGCCTCGACCAGCATCGTCGTCACGCCGCGACGCCACAGCCCTGCGGCCAGAACGAGACCGGTCGGTCCCGCGCCGACCACGATCACATCGGCATCGAACGAGGAGCCACCGCCCGTGCCGGCCGAGTCATCCACGCTCGAGAGTCTCGCGCGGCCGCGCGGGGTGGCGAGCCACGACCGGTGACGGGCGTCCCGAGCACCTCTGCTCCTCGGCGCCGGACACCCACTCCACTCCACCCCCACCCACCTCGAACCACCCCAACCTCGAGAATGCCGTCGCTATCCTGCGCGACGTGCCCGTGTACGCCGTGTTCGAGGTGGTGGTGGCCGCCGACGCCCCCGCCGACGTGGCCGCCCGCTATGCCGACTACCGGGCGGCCGTCCCGGAGCTGATCGATCGCCACGGTGGGCGCTATCTCGCCCGTGCGGCGGCAGGCGAGTCGCTCGAGGGCGAGCCCACGGCCGGCCGTTGGCATCTCGTCGAGTTCCCCGACGCCGCAGCCGCCCACGCGTTCTGGACCTCGCCCGAGTACGCCGACCTGCAGCCGCTGCGACGGGGCGCCGCCGACGTTCGTGCGGTCCTGATCGATCCCGAGCCGCCGTCGAGGTAGGAACAGCGGCACCCCGGCGCGGACCGCCCCTCGATGAGCGAAACGACGCCGCGAAAACGTCAACTCGCTCATCGCAATCGGGCGCGGCGTGCGTTCCGCCGTGAAGGGAACGGCATCCAGCCGTCAACTTGTGGAGCTGGGGGGAATCGAACCCCCGTCCATCAGCCGGTGCACGAACTCGCTACGACCATTCCCGGCATCGAGGCTGTCGCTGCCTCACTGGCGGGTCAGATGTCCACCGAGGTGGACCACGCGCCGTCTTTCCGGTGTGTCAGCGGTCTTTCTCGCCGTCAGCGGTCTTTCCCGCCGTCGTCCCTCACTTCTGGTGCCGGGCTGTGATGGATTGGCCCCGTGCGACATTTCTGTTCACGATGACTCTTCACTCACCTGAGGATCAGGCGGCGAGAGCGAACTGCTCATCGGCAATTCTTGTTGGTGCCCCGATTAACGAGTCTGAGCAACTCGGGTCGCAAACTCGAACAGCGTTACTGACGTCGAAACCGGTCAGCCCCGTGATCGATATGTAGGTGTCCCAACCTACTGCCCACCGGCCGTATTCCGCTCCTCGATTCGGGTCGCGACAACTCTCGACGTGGATCGTGGCAACAGTTGCAAGGATTCCCGTCGAGAGTTCGGTGGAGCTGCGGCGGCCGAGGTTCAGTGATCGGCGTACTTGTTGGAGGCGGCGATCGCCTGCTTCATCTCGCGGTCGGCGTCGCGTTCGGCCATCGACTGGCGCTTGTCGCCCTTGCTGCGGCCCTTGGCGAGCGCGATCTCGATCTTCGCCCGCCCGTTCTTCCAGTAGAGGCGGAGCGGCACGAGGGTGAGGCCCGACTGGGCGGTGCGAGCGTCGAGCTTGTCGATCTCGGCCCGGTTGAGCAGCAACTTGCGGGTGCGGTCGGGGTCGTGGGCGCCGAAGCCGATGGCGTTGGTGTACGGCGGGATGTGGGCGCCGTCGAGCCACATCTCGCCTCGCTGGACGCGGGCGTAGCCCTCGGAGATCTGC
The DNA here is from genome assembly GCA_964350535.1 of uncultured Ilumatobacteraceae bacterium. Classification (GTDB taxonomy): domain Bacteria; phylum Actinomycetota; class Acidimicrobiia; order Acidimicrobiales; family Ilumatobacteraceae; genus CAYGLH01. The sequence goes on along the minus strand of CAYGLH010000022.1, from coordinate 17,630 downwards.
GCGTTGCCGCCTTCGCGCAGCGACTTCACCTCGCTGCCCGTGAGCACCAGCCCCGCCTCGAACGTGTCGAGGATCTCGTAGTCGCGATGGGCGCGCTTGTAGCTGGCGATCAGCGTGGTGCCGTCACCCGCCTTGTTGCGCTTGGTCTTCTTGCCCTTCGCCATGGGAGATGCAACCCTACCGACCGCCGGCGAGACGGCGGTCGCGCGTGTGGGCTGGGTACGATCGCCGACCGTGATCCAGATCTCGCGACAGGCCTACGCGCAGATGATCGGGCTGGCCCTCGACGAGTACCCGCTCGAGGCGTGTGGGCTGCTGGCCGGGCCGCCGGCCGCCGGCGGCGGAGCGGGCGACAGTTCCCCGGCCTTTTACCCCTGCCGCAACGCCGCCGAGTCCGCCCGGGTCTACACGGTCGATCCGCGCGACCATCTGCGCGCCGAGGACGACGCCGACGACCGCGGATGGGAGATCAACGGCGTCGTGCACAGCCACACGCACTCCGAGCCGTATCCGAGTCCGACCGACGTCGACGCTGCGGTCGATCCGAGTTGGCACTACGTGATCATCAGCCTCAAGCGATCCGCGCCCGAGGTGCGCAGCTACCGCATCGTCGACGGCGCGATCCACAGCGAGACCGTCGCTGTCGTCTGATCGCTGAGCGCGGCGACGGCGTTCAGGGGACGAGCCAGGCCACGGCATCGACCACGACGTGGGCGTCGACGTGCCGGTACACGCAGAGCGCTCCCGACTCGACTCGGGCGACGGCCGAGTTGGCGATGGGGCGGTGCGTGTGGTTGATCGTCGACGTGCGCGGCGCGTTCGGATCGCCGCACGGGCGCACACTCAGGTAGCCGGACCGATTCCCGAGCGCGACGCTGTTCACGATCACGCCGCGATGGCCTGCGGGCGCTCCGGCGATGCCGGTTCGCACGCGAAGGTCGCCCGAGCCGGCGCCCCCGGCCTCGCGTGAGTCGTGGAGCCGCACGTTCTGCGACGTGCGGAGGAGCGACCCGCCGCTGCCGCCACCGACGACACCGGTGAGGTCGACGATGAGGTGGGAGCGTCCGTGGTTGTAGACGCAAATCGTGCCGTCGCTCCCGATGCGGGTGATCGCCGCGTTGGCGATCGTCTCGCCGCGGACGTAGTTGAGGTTGGAGGTGCTCGGCGTCGCGCCACAGGGCCCGGGGAGCACCGAGACGTAGCCATCGCCGGCGGTGCCCGTGGCGGCGACGTTGACCGACACGGCGTGGGCACCCGAACCCACCGCCGGATGACCGGTCACCGGGATCCGCATGATCGAGCGGGGCGCCGTCGTGCCGTTCGGGAGGCCGAGCACGTCGTGGTAGCCGGGCCGGGTGTCGACGAGTCGGCTCGGCTCGAGCGGGTGCAGCCGGTGGCCGGATCCCTCGAGATGGCCGAACAGATCGACGATGAGGTCCACCGACTTCGAGGCGTACAAGCAGATGGCGCTGCCGGTGCCGATCCGGACGATGGCGGTGCTGGCGATGGCCCCGTTGCGGTTCGGGTTGAGCGTCGAGGTCCACGGTCTGGTCGCGCCGCACGGGAAGGCGGTGACGAAGGCGGACTGGCACGGGTCGACGGCGGTGACGGTGGTGATGACCGCGGATGCCCGTTGGGCGATCGCGGCGGGGATCGGCACACGCAGCACGCGCCCGGCGCGGACCTTGCCGTCGTCGGTGGAGCGGGTGTCGATCAGGCGCCGCGGCGCGTCGTGGAGCACGATGCCCGCGGCCGGTCCGTAGCCGTGCCCGGTGGCGATCGGCACGCCCGACGAGCCGCCATTCGCGAGGTCGCAGCGCGTCGGCGGGGGAGGGGGCGGCGGAGCGAGCGAGGCCAGTGTGGAGCCGATCAGCGATGCCATCGCTGCGGCGCCCCGCGAGTTGAGGTGCAGCCCGTCGGCGGCCACCCAGTCACTGCGACCGGCGCTGGCGGCCGCCCAATCGGCGATCCGGAGTTCGGGGTACTGCGCGGCCTTCGTCCACAGCACCGAGTTGTGGTTGCGGTACGTCCCGGCGTGCGAGCCGGCGATGCGGTAGGTCAGCCACACGACGTGGGGGACGCCCTGGCGGCGCGCTTCGGCGACGATCGCATCGACCGCGCTGCCCACCGAGCCGTCGTTGTAGCCCACGGCGACGACGATCGCCCGGTTCACGGCGCCGGAGTAGGCCTGGACGACGCCGAGCGCGGTGGAGGGGCGTGAACCGTTGTAGCTGCAGCTCGTGGAGATCAAGCGTCGGCACACCTTGGCGTCGAAGATGTGGTTCGGGAGCCCGGCGCGCGAGCTCGAGCTCATGCCCGCCATCACCGAGTCGCCGACGAGGAGGTCGGTCGTGGCTGCCTCAGCACGCGGTGCCGGCGCGACCGAGACGAGGAGTGCGATGACGGCGGCGAACGCCGTCGTGATGGCGATGCTGCGCCGGGTCGGCACGTCATCCTCCTCGTTCGGTCCGAGTCGGCTGCCAACCACCTTAGACGGCCTGACCATCGGATCGACCGGGCCAGCCAGTACGATTCCTGACTGAACCCATCGGATTCATCGGAATATCGGATGGCCCGATGTCGTTCGGAGAGGAGATGAGCGCAGTGACGACCATGGACGCACCCCCGACGACGCTCGACGCCGGGGTGCTCGACCTGATCGGCAACACGCCGGTGGTCGACGTCTCGCGGCTCTCGCCCAACCCCGACGTGCGGATCGTCGCCAAGCTCGAGATGCAGAACCCGTTCGGGTCGGTCAAGGACCGCATCGCCAAGCGGATGATCGAGGCCGCCGAGGCCGACGGGCGGCTGCGCCCGGGCCAGACGATCCTCGAACCGTCGTCGGGCAACACCGGTATCGCCCTCGCTGCGATCGCCCGGATCAAGGGCTATCCGATCAAGATCATGATGCCGACCAGCGTGTCGGTCGAGCGTCGTCAGATGCTCGAGATCTTCGGTGCCGAGATCATCCTCACGCCGGGTGAGGAGGGGTCGAACGGCGCGGTCAAGCGGGCCACGGCGCTGGCGGCTGAGCATCCCGAGTGGTTCTTCCCCTACCAGTACGGCAACGACTCGAACCCGAGAGCTCACTACGAGGGCACCGGGCCCGAGATCGTCCGCCAGGTCCCCGACATCACGCACTTCGTCGCCGGCCTCGGCACGAGTGGCACGTTGATGGGCACGGGAACGTTCCTCAAGGAGCACGACCCGACGATCCAGATCGTCGCCGTCGAGCCGCCCCTCGGCGAGCGTGTCGAAGGCCTGCGCAACGTCGACGAGGGCTACATCCCGCCGGTGTTCGAGGACTGGAACGGCCGCGAACTGCTCGATCGCAAGCGCGTCGTGCGGCCTCGCGAGTCGATCGAGTGGACCCGCCGTCTCGTCAGCGAGTGTGGTGTGTTCGCCGGGCTCTCCTCGGGCGCCGCGCTCGCCGGGGCGGCCAAGGTGGCGAGCCAGATCGACTCCGGTGTCATCGTCTTCATCGTGTGCGACGGCGGGTGGAAGTACCTGTCGACCGGCGCCTACACCGACGACCTCGATGCCGCCGAGAGCAGCATCGAGAAGACGATCTACTTCTGAGCGCTCCCGCTGGCGCCGACCGGCGGCCGTAGGCTGGTCGGCCGTGGATCGGCCGATCGGGATGTTCGACTCAGGGTTCGGCGGGCTGACCGTCGCCCGGGCGACCATCGACCTGTTGCCGTCCGAGGATCTGGTGTACATCGGCGACACCGGTCGGTACCCCTACGGCAGCAAACCCCTCGACGACGTCCGGGAGTACGCGGCCGAGCTCGCCCACAGCTTGGTCGACGACTTCGGGGCAAAGGCGGTGGTGGTCGCCTGCAACACGGCCACGGCGGCCGGACTCGATGCGTTGCGCAGCGACCTGGGCGTGCCGATCATCGACGTCGTCTCGCCGGGCGCCCGCTCGCTCGTGTCGACGACGGCGACCGGCCGGGTCGGGGTGATCGGCACGGTCGGCACCATCTCGTCGGGTGCCTACGTGCGGGCGATCGCCGAGACGGGTGCGCCCGTGCACCTCACGAGCGCAGCGTGTCCGGGCTTCGTCGAGTTCGTCGAGCGTGGCCAGACCACCGGTGACGAGGTCACCGTGCTCGCCGAACGGCTGCTCGCGCCCGTCCGCGATGCGAACGTCGATGCGCTGCTGCTCGGCTGCACGCACTACCCGTTCCTCGCCCGCACGATCGGCGACGTGATGGGACCCGAGGTCACCCTCGTCAGCTCCGCCGACGAGACCGCGTTCGCCGTCCGTCGTCAGCTCGGCGACCTCGGTCTGCTCCGGCAGTCCCGTGTCGGCACGTGCCGCGGCGAGCACCGCTTCGCGTCGAGCGGTGACATCGACACCTTCCGCAGCCTCGGTCGCCAGTTGCTCGGACCCGAGCTCGACCGCACCGAACGCTGGACTCCTGCCACCGCCTCCTGAAAGGACCCCCATGACATTCACACGCCCCGACGGCCGCGCCGTCGACCAACTCCGCCCGGTGAGCTTCGAGCGGGACTTCACCGAGATGGCCGATGGCTCGGCGCTCGTCACGTTCGGCAACACCCGCGTGCTGTGCACGGCGAGCATCGACGACGACGTGCCGCGTTGGATGCGCAACTCGGGGAAGGGGTGGGTCACCGCCGAGTACTCGATGCTTCCGGGCGCCTCGCCGGAGCGCATCGGACGAGAGGCGGCGAAGGGCAAGCAGAGCGGCCGTACCGTCGAGATCCAGCGCCTCATCGGCCGTTCGTTGCGGGCGGCGTGCGACATGCGGGCACTCGGGGAGCGTCAGGTGATCGTCGATTGCGACGTGCTGCAGGCCGATGGCGGTACCCGCACCGCCAGCATCTGCGGCGGGTTCGTGGCCCTCCACGATGCCCTCCAACGCCGGGTCGTCGCCGGCGACTTGGCGTCCAACCCGTTGCACTCGTTCTGTGCGGCGATCAGCGTCGGGATCGTCGGCGGCACGCCGTTGCTCGACCTCCCGTACGTGGAGGACAGCGCCGCGGAGGTCGACATGAACGTCGTGATGCTGCGGCCGCGCGATGGCGGCGAGCCGAAGTTCGTCGAGGTCCAGGGAACCGCCGAGGGCATGGCGTTCAGTCGTTCCGAGTTGGATGCGCTGCTGGCGCTCGCTGAGGGCGGCCTGATCACGATCACCGATCTCCAAGCGGAGGCGCTCGACACGCCGCCCGCCGCGCGCTCGTCGCGATGAGCGTCCCCGGCGCCGACGACGTGCCGCTGCGCCTCGTGTGCGCGTCCGCCAATCCCGACAAGGTGATCGAGATCCGCGAGATCCTCGAAGCGCCGGTCGACGGTCGACGGCTCGTCGCGCTCGAGCCGCGGCCCGCCGACGTCCCCGACGTGGTCGAGGACGCCGACACCCTGCTCGGCAACGCGCGGCTGAAGGCCACGGCGATCGCCACCGCCGTGGGCCGGCCGGCGGTCGCCGACGACACCGGTCTGTTCGTCGACGCGTTGGGTGGTGCACCGGGCGTCTTCTCGGCGCGCTACGCCGGCGAGGACTGCAGCTACGCCGACAACCGTCACAAGTTGCTGCGCGAGCTGGACGGCTCCGGCGATCGCCGGGCGTCGTTCCGCACGGTCGCCATCGTCGTGTGGCCCGACGGCCGGGAGCTGGCGGTCGAGGGCGTCTGCGAAGGGTCCATCACCGCCGTCGAGCACGACGGCCGGGGCTTCGGCTATGACGCCGTCTTCGCTCCCGACGAAGCTGATGGCGCGACCTTCGCTCAGATGAGCGCCGCCGACAAGAACGCCATCAGCCACCGCGGGCGGGCGTTCGCGGCGTTGCTCAGCGAGCTGGCGCGACGCTGACCGCGAAACCGGTGTGGTCGCTGCCGGGGAGCTCGAAGTCGTCGACCGATGTCGACACCAGGCCGTGTCCTGTGAGGGCGTGATCGAGTCGGACGAACGCAGGCACCGATCCACCCGCCGGCCACGAGACGGAGAACCCCGCACCGGCGTCGACGTGGGCGTCGCGGAAACCGCGGTCGAGGAGGTCCCGGAAACCCGGGTGCCAGTAGGAGGCGTTGAGGTCGCCGACCAGCAGCATCGGCTCGTCGGAGTGCTCGACGGCGTCGGCGATGGTGGCGAGGTCCTGGACCCATGGGTCGAAGTCGTAGATCGGGGTGGGGGTGTGCACGGACAGGATCCGGACGTCGCCGTCGGGCCCTGCAACCACCGCGTCGACGTTGTTGTTCACGGTTGCCGGGCCGCTGCGTTCTGACAGCGGGAACTGGCTCCACAGCGCAACGCCCTCGGCGCCCGGACCGGGCGCGGCGATCCGGTACGGATACCGTTCGCGCAGCGGCGACCGATCGAGCGTGTGGTGGTGCTCGGCCGTGTACTCGCTGAACGCGATCAGCTGAGCTGCACGTTCGGCCAGCACCACCGCGATGTCGTCGACTCGCTCGTTGGTGTACAGCAGGTTGACCGAGGCGACGGTCAGGCCGGCGCTGCGCTCGTCGGCCGACGCCCCGCCACCGGCGAACACGATCGGCGCCACGACGGCGAGCCCGGCGAGGCCGGTGGCGCCTGCTGCGAGCCCCGCCGCGTACGAGCGGCTGCATAGGGCGACGAGTGCAGTCGGTGCCAGGGCCAGCACCATGTACGGCGTCAAGCTCTGGGCGGCGGCGAGCACGCTGTTGCCCTTCCAGCCGAGCACCTGCGAGGCGAACACGATGGCGGTCCCGGACACCAACGTCCACACCGTGGTGCGGACGGCGAGCGCGGCGAGACGGGATGGCACCACGGGGCCACAGGCTACGGAGACCGGCCTAGCCTGGGCGCTCCAGCCGACGTAGCCCAACTGGCAGAGGCACGGCGTTTAGGTCGCCGTCAGTGAGAGTTCGAATCTCTCCGTCGGCACCGGACCGTCAACCTGTTACATCGGGGTCTGACACCTTTGTGACAGGTCAGCGGGTGACGGGGACCCAGGCGGCGACGAGTTGGGTGACGCGGACGTCGGTCTTCTCGAGGCCCACCGTCAGCGTGGTCAGCTCGGTGGCCTTGGTCGCCCATTCGTCTTCGATCTCGGCGACCTCGTCGGTCAGCTCGGCCTCGAGCTCGTCGAGCTGGGCGGCGAGGCGCGCTGCCTTGTTCTCGGCTGCGTCGACGCGCCGCTGCGCGGCCTGGGTGGAACCGCGCCGCCGGCTGGCGGTGCCACCGGAGCGCAGCAGGCCGCCGAGCATCCCGCCCTTCGACTTGCGTCCGCCGAGCAGGTCGCCGAGCAACGAGCCGGCCCCCGACAGCAGCTCGGAGTTGCGCTTCGAGTCGGCCTCGGCCTCCAGCACCTCGACCCGGTCCTCGGCGGCCTCCAGCTGGTCGCGCAGCTTGGTCGCCTTGGCTTCGTACTTGTCGCGGAGGCCGGCGATCTGCTCGTCGGCGCGGTCGTCCGCTGCCGTGCGACAGCGCGCCGCGAAGTCGTCTGCCGATTCGCCGGGTCGGCCATAGAGCTTGAGGCCCTCGTTGGCCGGGAGCTCGAACGTGAGTTGCCGGGTGAGGTGGTCGCGGATGTCGCGCTCGAGTTGGTTCCAGAACGTCTTGGTGTCGATCTTCGCGTCGGTCAGGACGAACACGGTGTCGCCGGGGTCGTCGGTGCGCAGATCGCGATCGTCGTAGTCGACGGCGACGACCTGCGCTGCGTCGACCGTGGCCGTGAGGGGGAACAGCACCGCCTCGAACTCGGTGTCGTGGGTGAGGTCGGCCTTCGTCTCGTCGTAGCGAAGTGAGACGCGGGCGACCGCAGCCAGCTGGCGCCGATCGCCACGCTCGTCGCCGTCGATCTCGGTCAACCACGGCGCGGCGACGTCCACGAACCGTACGGCCGTGCCGTCGGCCACCTCGGGCATCACCGCCGACTCGTCTTCTGCCAGCTCGGCGCCACCGTCGTCCGCTGCGCCCGGCGTGACCGATGACGAACCAGCGGACGGCTCGGTCGCGGCCGGGCCCTGCTGTGCAGCGGCGGACTCGCCGGTCGCAGTCGCCACGGCGGCGCGCACCGGATCCATGAGCGTGGCGATCTGCTCCCGCGTCATCGGCCCCCGCAGGTACGACATCGCCCAGCGGGACGTGATCAGGTCGACGCCCTCGCTTCCCGGCACCTTCAGGGCGAACTCTCGCTTGCCGAGGCCCGAGATGGTGTCGCCGACGGCGCCGAGGTCGACCTCGCCCGACGCCGACGAGAGGCCGTCGAGGAGCCGTGCCTTGTCTCGTTCGGTCTGCAGCCGGCCGATCATCCACGTCCCCGCGTTCGAGAGCGCCTTGTAGTCGACGTCGACCGGGTTCTGGGTGGACAGCACGACCCCGAGCCCGAACGCCCGAGCCTGCTTGAGCAGCGTCATGATCGGCTTCTTGGTGGCTGGGTTCTGACTCGGCGGCAGGTAGCCGGCGACCTCGTCCATGTAGAGCAGGGCGCGCAGGTCGGTGGTGCCGCTCTGACGTCGCATCCACGACACGACCTTGGACAGCAGCAGCGACGTGACGAACTGCCGCTCGTCGTCGGACAGGTGGGCGGTCGACACGATCGCGCAGCGCGGGGCGCCGTCGGGGCGGTGGAGCAGCGCCTGCACGTCGAGTGCGGGGCCGCTGGCCCAGGTGGCGAACGACGGTGCGGCGAGCAGCCCGTTGAGCCGCATCGCCAACGCCATCCGGTCGTCGGGTGGGAAGAACTGGTCGAGGTCGAACACGCCCAGCTTGCGGATCGGCGGCTGGGCGATCATGCCGACGAGTGCCATCAGGTCGAGGTCGCGTCCGGATCGCCAGGAGTGGTCGATGAGGTTGGAGAGGAGGATGTGTTCCCGGCTCGACAAGGGGTCGGCGGCGATGCCGACCAGTTGGAGCAGGCCTGACACGAACGCCTCGATCTCGTCCGCGACGACCTCGGCGTCGTCCATGTCGGCCGGCACGTTCAGCGATCCGACGAGGTTCATCGGGATGCCGGCGCCCGACCCCGGCGTGTACACGGTGAAGTCGACCCGCTCACGGAGTGCGCCGATGTCGGCGCCGGCGAGGCCCCAGCCGGCCAACCCGTCGCGCCAGGTGGACGCCTGTGTCGCGGCGAAGTCGGTGGTCGAGGAGCCGGCGTTGCGCGCCTGTGCCTCGTCGACCCACGGTGCGAAGTCGTCGGGTGCGAGGTCGGGAAACGTCAGGCAGAGATTGGTGAGGTCGCCCTTCGGGTCGATCGCCAGCACGGGGAGTCCGGCGCGCAGGATCTCCTCGATCAGCACGACGCCGAGTCCGGTCTTGCCGGAGCCGGTCATGCCGACGATGACGCCGTGGGTCGTCAGCTTGTCGGTCGCGAGGTGGACCGGATGCTGTGCGGGAGCCGCGCCGTCGGCCGCTCCGATCGCTCCGCCGAGAAAGAGGTCAGCCATGTCGACCGACCGTAGTCAACCGAGTCGGGGACGACCCGAGCGTCGGACGCAGCCGTCGCCGTGTACGCCGATGGATCCAGCCGCGTCGGGCCGAGGCCAACCGGATGTCGTCGGCTCAGGCGGAGGCGCCGGAGGGCTCGTGCTGGCGACGCCGGACGGCGATCAGCGTGAGCAGGCCGCCGGCGAGCACGAGGGCGATGCCTTGGCGCCACAGACCGAAGCCGCTGCCGGTCTTCGGCAGCTCGCCGACCGGCGGGTCGACCGCGGGGGTCGTGCCCGCTGGCGTCGTGTTGTCGGGCGGCGGGGGCGGCGAGACGTGCGGCCCGTTGCAGTCCGTGGTGGGCGGCGGGTACTGGATGTCGGCGTAGGCCACCAGTTGCGTCTGCTGCAGGAGCGCCGTCGGCCGCCGGAACCCGGACACCAGCGGCGATGCCGGCACGTCGTAGGTCACCTCGATCCGCAGGCCGTCGCGCCAGATGGCGTCGGCCTCGGCGCCGGGTGTGTCGTCGAACCAGTTGTTCGACCCGAGTGGCACCTCTTCCCAACCCGGCCAGTCCTGGTACGGGGTGACCGCGGCGCCGGGGTAGAGGAACTCGCCCGTGAAGCTGTTCAGCGTCTGTGGGCTGTACGGGGCGGGGAGCTCGTCGCCGTTGACGTCGAAGATCCGCATCGTGAAGGTCTGCGAGGCCGGGGTGAAGCCGACCGGCGTGACGTCGTAGCCGACGTACGGTGCATCGTCGAGGCAGAACGTCCCGAATCCCTTGACGTCGAGCGAGTAGGGCGCGGTGGTCGGCGGATAGGGACCCGTCGGGTCCTCGTCCTCGCCGGTCTGGGCCGCCGCCGGTGAGCCGATCGCCAGCGCCAGTACGGCTGCCGCGATGGCCACTCCTGTCCTCTTCACGTGCTCCTCTTTTCCCGCTCTTGAATCCGCCGTGAGTCGCGCCTGGAAGCATACATGCTGAACACTGGAAAGCCATTGACTTCCTGGGCGCGACATCCCGTCCTACCTCGTTGTATCGGCCGTTTCGGGCAGGTTGTTGAGCGCCACGCAGTAGATTCCTCCCAGATGTCCAGCGGGGTCCGAATCCTCATGATCGGTGCGGGCGGCCACGCCCGGGTCTGCCTCGAGGCGTTGCAGGACGAGGGGCACCTCGTGGTCGGTGCGGTCAGCAACGACGGCACCGGGGTCGAAGGCCTGGGCGTCCCGGTGCTGGGCACGCCGACCGACCTCGGGGCGCTGGCCGACGCCCACGATGCGCGCTCCGTCTGTGTGGCGGTCGGCGACAACGCGGCACGCGCCAGGATCGCCGCCGAGGTCGAATCGATGGGCTTCTCGCTGGCCACGGCGCAGAGCGCACACGCGATCGTCTCCCGCACTGCGACGGTCGGCCCCGGCTCCCACCTGCTGCCGGGTGCGGTGATCAATGCGGCGACCTCCATCGGGACGGCGACGATCGTCAACACCAACGCCTCCATCGACCACGACTGCACGATCGGCGACTTCGTCCACGTCGCGCCCGGGGTCGCCATGGGGGGCGCGGTGGAGGTCGGTGCACGGACGTTCGTCGGCATCGGCTCGCGCGTGCTCCCTGGTGTGTCGCTGGGCCGCGACGTCGTCGTCGGTGGCGGGGCGGTCGTGATCGACGATGTCCCGGACGGCACGACGGTCGTCGGCGTCCCGGCGAGGCCGCTCGAGCGATGACTCGGAAGTCCGGCCGACCGATCGCCGATGCGCTCCGGCGACTGCTCGACGTCGCGGTCGGCGGCGCAGCCCTGATCGTGCTGTCGCCGCTGTTGGCGGCGGCCGCGCTCGCCACGTTGATCACCGCAGGACGGCCGGTGATCTACCGACAACGTCGGCTCGGTCGAGGTGGCCACCCGTTCATGCTGCTCAAGTTCCGCACGATGCGCGATCCGAAACCGGGCCGCGAGGACCCCGAGTTCGACGCCGAACGGATCACCCGTGTGGGGACGTGGCTCCGTTCGACGAGCATCGACGAGCTGCCCTCGTTGGTCAACCTGGTACGCGGCGACATCGGCCTGGTCGGTCCCCGCCCGTTGCCGGTGCACTACTGGGAACGCTTCCGGGGCCCCGAGTACGAGCGCTTCCTCGTCCGTCCCGGCATCACCGGCCTGGCGCAGGTCAATGGACGTAACCAGCTCGACTGGGACGCACGCTTGGCCACCGACGTCGACTACGTGCGCACCCGTACCCTGGCCGGGGACGTGGCGATCATCGCCCGTACGGTGCCGCAGGTCCTGTCGCGCAGCGGGATCGACGAAGGCGAGGGCGTGACGATGACGGCCCTGCCGGCCGATCGGCCGGGTGCGGTCCTGGGTGGTCCGTCGACCACGCGCCCGATGTGACCCGAGTCGCCCGTGGCTCGGCGCCGGTGCCTCAGAGGCGGGGGAGCAGCTCGTAGGCGGCGAGCGTGCGATCGATCACGCGCTGTTGGTCG
>CAYGLH010000022.1:0-5675 GCA_964350535.1 uncultured Ilumatobacteraceae bacterium | reverse complement strand
GCGGGGGAGCAGCTCGTAGGCGGCGAGCGTGCGATCGATCACGCGCTGTTGGTCGAACTCCGCGCCCGCCCGTTCGACCGCGGCACGCCCGAGCGTTCGGCGGAGCCCGTCGTCGGTGGCGATGCGCTCGATCGCGGCGGCGAGCGCCCGGGGCGAGCGCACCTCGACGAGGATGCCGGTCGATCCGTCGGCGACGACCTGCCGGTTGCCGCGGATGTCGGTGGCGACGACCGGGAGGCCCATCGCCGTCGCCTCCATCGCCGAGCGCGGCATGCCTTCGCGCCAGCTGGCGGTGACGAACAGATCGGCGGCGGCGTAGCACTCCGGCATGTCCGTGCGCGTGCCGGTGAAGATCACCCCGTCGGCTTCGGCGGCGGCGATCGTGTGGTCGTCGACCGCGTCGTGCTTCCCCTCGTCGAGCGGGCCGACGATCACCAACCGCACCGGCACCGCTGCCTGGCGGAGCAGGTGTGCAGCCTCGAGCAGCTCGGTGATGCCCTTCTCGCGCACGAGTCGCCCGACCATCAGGCACACGACCTCGTTGTCGGCCACACCCCACTCGGCGCGGAGGTCGGCGCGAGCCGAGTCCGGCACCGCGGCGCGGTCGAACCGGGCGAGGTCGATGCCGTTGCCGAGGTGACGCACCCGCGCGGCAGGGACGTGCAGCGTCTCGATCAACGTGGTGACGTCCTCTTCGTTCTGCACCAGCTCGACGTGGCTGAATCGGGCGGCCACGCCCTCGGCGGCGTACACCGGCCATCGGCGTTTCGGGGCGTCATCCGGTTGGGCATAGAGCCCGTGCTGGGTGTTGACGACGAGAGGTACCCGGACGGCCCGTCCCACGATGCGTCCGAGGATCCCGGGCTTCGGGTTGTGGGTGTGGAGGATGTCGGGCGACACGTCGCGGAGCGCGGATGCGAGTTGGCGGATGCCACGTAGGTCGGAGGCGATGTCGTTCGACCTGGTGAAGGCGGGGAGCGGCACGTGCTGGATGCCCGACGCCTCGAGCGAGCCGACGTGCGGGCCAGGAGCCGACATCCCGATCACGTCGTAGCCGGCAGCGGCGAATGCTTCCAGTTGTGGCCCGAGCAACCAGTCGAGGCTCATGTCGGTCGTCGTCAGGTGGACGAGCCGGGGCCGGACCGTGGGTGGCGTGTAGGTCACGTGGAGGAGGCCCGGTAGCGCATGCGTGCGATGAGGGCACGCAACTCGCCGTCGAGGCGCATCCCGCCCGCGGCCTTGGCAGCGAACACCTCGTCGGTGTCACTGCGCTTGACCGGCGTCCGCCAGAGGCGGTGCAGGTCGGTCGAGCCCGGCCGGTTGACCCGGCTCCGCGCCAGCGCCGCCGAGTCGAACCGTCGGCGCACGGCGACCTCGGCCTGCGCCGACCCGGGAACCGCCTTCGGGTACGCGAAGTGTCGTGGCGCCGTGCCGATCTGCTCGCCGATCAGCTCGATCGATCGGTCGAGCTCGGCGTCCATGTCGGAGGCCGGCAACTTGTCGAGCAGCGAGTGCGTGTGGGTGTGCGATTCGATCTGGACGAGCCCGGTGGCGTGGGCCTCGCGCAACCCCGACCACGCTGCGGGCGGCGCGTCCCACGGGAACCGGACGCCCTCGTCGATGAAGGAGGTGGCGGCGTAGAGCGTGACCGGGACGTCCCGTGCGACGATCGTCGGGAGGGCGTGGTCGACGAAGTCGTCGGTGCCGTCGTCGAAGGTGATCACCACGGGTGCGGGATCGTCGTCGGCGACCTCTTCGGCCGGCTTGGCGTGGTCGGCGGCCCAGCCGTGCTCGGTGCTGAGTGTGGCGACGGCGTCGTCCAGCGAGATCACGGTGTGGTGCTCGAGAAGGTGGTCGAGTTGCCGGGCGAACTGCTCGGACGGCATGTCGACCGCGCTGTCGGAGCCGCCCTCGACCCGGTGGTAGATCAGGATCGTCACGCCCGCCGGAGGAGGAGCGACCCCGTCGGCGAGCAGGCTCGCTCGTTCGATCAGTTGGTTCACGCGGCCCATCACCACCGATCTTCGCAGGTCGCCACCGGCCGGCGGGCACCGCCGACGGAGCGAGCTAGTTGTGGCCGATGCGCGGCGCGACGTCGGCGAGCTCCGCCAGCGACCGCGCGACCAGCGCCGTGAGGCGATCGATCTCGCGCGCCGTGGACGCCCACCGGAGCGTTCGATGGCCAGTCGGGTCTGCAAGATCGTCGGAGCGTGGGCCGGCGAGGTAACGATCGTGCGCCGGCCGCTCACGGTTCAGCGCGACCAGCCATGGCGTCAACGAGGGACGCGCGCCGTCCGGCGGGAGCTCGTCGATCAGTCGGGCGACCTCGCGAAGTGTGAACGTCCGGTCGTAGACCGCCGGCCAACGCGACGCGATGAGCACGACGTGCTCTCGTTCGGCGGTGAGGATCAGGTCGGAGGCGACGATGTCCTCCTCGTGGAGGCGACGACTCCGATGTCCGAGCACGTCGATGCCGCGCTTGTGCAGTTGGCGCACGGCGCCCGGCGTCGGAGGCTTGTGGTCCGGTGCGGTGCCGGCGAGCCCGACCCGGGCGACGATGCCGGCATCGGTCAGGTGACGCTTCAACAGCGCGGCCATCATCACCGATCGCGTGCGGTTGCGCGTGCAGACGCACATCACGCCCAGCGTCCCGTCCGACACCGCCATGCCACAGTCTCCCGCGGGTTGGCGGAGGGGGCAAGGCGCGGTCAGTCGATCGACCGGAGCGCCGGAGCGAGGTCGAGCTCGGCGAGCGTCGTCGCGAGGCGCTTCGTGAGATCGTCGATCATGTTGACACTCGTCCGCCAGTGGGCGGGGCTCTCACCGGTCGGGTCGGGGATCTCGCCGATGTCGGCGTCGAGATAGTCGAGCGCGGTCGGCCGGTCGCGGTTGACCGCGACGAGCCACTCGCCGAGCGTGCCGCGCGCGCCGATCGTGCCGGAGCGATGGATCAGTTCGGGAAGGGTGAACGTGGACTCGAACGCGTCGTGCCAGACGCCCGCGATCTCGGCCACGTGCAGCTTCTCGGCGGTCACGATGAGGTCGGCGCGGGCGACATCGTCAGCATCGATGAGGTGGCTGGCGTGGTCGCTCACGTCGAACCCGCGCATCGCCAGATGTTGCAACGCTCCGTCGGTGGCGCGGCCGCCGTTGCCGTGGAGCCCGGCGGACCAGATGCGGTTGGGGACACCCGCGTCGTCGAGGTGTCCGCCCAGCAGCGCCTTCATCAGCACCGATCGCGTGCGGTTGTGGGTGCAGACGCACAACACGTCGAGCTTGTGATCCGGTTCCACCATCTGCCAGTCCCTCGCGCCTGCTCAAGGTACACGACGAGCGATGACGATCCAGACGTCGGAGCGATGCCACAATGGCGAGGTGTCCGGCGGATCCGATTGGAAGTTGCTGCTGTCGCCCCCTGAGGTCGGCCCCGACGAGCGGGAGCTCCTGCTGGCGGCGTTCGACTCGAACTGGGTGGCGCCAGCGGGGCCCGACATCGACGCCTTCGAGGCCGAGCTCGCCGAGCTCACCGGCGCACCGCAGGTCGCCGCGCTGTCCAGTGGCACGGCTGGTCTCGAGCTGGCCTTGATGGCCGTCGGTGTCGAGGCGGGTGACGACGTGTTGATGGGGACGCTCACCTTCGCCGCCAGCGCCTTCGCTGCGTCGCACCTCGGGGCGCGCCCGTGCTTCGTCGACTGCGAGGACACCACCTGGCACATGGACCTCGACCTGCTCGCCGACGAGCTGGCCCGGCGCGCCGCGGCCGGCACGCTTCCGGCGGCGGTGGTGTCGGTCGATCTCTACGGCTCGGTGGCGGACGGCGCACGCTGCGCCGAGATCTGTGCCGAGTACTCCGTCCCGCTCGTCTGCGACGCGGCGGAAGCGATCGGTGCCCGTCGCGACGGGGTGCACGCCGGTCGTCACGGTCGCGTCGGGGTGCTGTCGTTCAACGGCAACAAGATGGTCACCACGGGCGGCGGGGGAGCGGTCTTCAGCGACGATGTCGATCTGGTGGCGCGGGCCCGGTACCTCAGCACGCAGGCTCGGCAGCCGGTGCCCTGGTACGAGCACGAGGACATCGGGTTCAACTTCCGGATGGGCAACCTCAACGCGGCTGTGGGTCGGGGTCAGTTGCGCACCCTGCCCACACGCATCGAGGAACGGTTCCGGGTGCGAAAGCGATACGAGCACCATCTCGCACAGATCGACGGGACGACGTTCCAGGCAGTTGTGGACGGCGTCGAGCCGAACTATTGGCTGACGACGGTGGCGTTCGACACCGCCAGCGGGCTCGAACCCGTCGCGCTCCTCGGCGCGCTGCGCGACGCCGGCGTCGAAGCGCGACACGCGTTCAAGCCGATGCACCTGCAGCCGGTGTACCACGGCCATCCCGTCGTCGGTGGCGCGGTGGCAGCCGATCTGTTCGGGCGGAGCCTGAGCCTCCCGTCGGGTTCTCGGCTCACCGACGACGATGTCGATCGCGTCTGCGAGGTCATCGTGTCGGGCGTCGCCGGTTCCTGACATGGCCGAGCCGCTCCCGCCATCGACGCCCGGCACCCGATGGCAGCTCGACGACGTCAGCGGCCCGGCCGGAGCGATCGGCGCCGCGCTCGCCGCCGGGCTGGTCGGTCTCTTCTACCAGTGGGCCGGCTTCGAGGACGGCCTCAACCGCTGGTTCATTCCTGCGTCCATCGTGAGCGGCGCGCTCGTCGGGTCGGGGCTCACCGCGTTCCGCAGGCTCCTCCCGCTGCCGGGGGCGGCGCCAGGAGGCATCGTCGTCGCGCTCGTCGCCACGTATCTGTGTGTGCCCGAGACCGGTCAGTTCCCGACGGTCGTCTGGCTCCCGCTCGGCGTGCTGCTCCTCGAGCTGCTGGCCCGCCGCCCGCTGCATCCGGCATGGTACGCGGCCGCAGCGATTCCCATCGCGTGGGCAGGCATGTACGGGATGACCGATCGCTTCAGCGCGATGGCCGGGGCGCTCTTCGCATGGTGGGGCTTCGTCCTACTGCCCGCCGTCACCGTGATCCGACCGATCCGGCCGGCGTCGACCACCGCGCTGGTGGTCGCCGGCGTCGGCATGTTCGCCGCGCTCGTCGGCGTCCGCACCGGCGGCATCGTCGACGGTCGCAGCGAGTCGATCGCACTGCTCGCCCTCGTCGCAGCCGGCTCGATCGCGGTCGGTGCCGCGATCGCGACCGTCGGCATAGGGTCCGGCCGTCAGCGGTCCGGCTGACACCCGCCGGGCGCGCCGTCGGCGTGCGCGGCGTCTCCGATGTCGAGTATGTCGAGCGCGCCGAGCGGTCAGCGCGCCGCTTCGATGCCGTCGCGGGTGATCACGCTGCGCCGCTCCAGCTGCTCGGACACGGCGAAGATCTGCTCGCCCGTGTTGGTGCGAGCGTCCACGACGAGCGTGTCGACCGCCGGCAACGGCTGCGGACGGTAGTACAGGTGGTAGACGCCGGCCCCGAGGTCGCCGGACAACGTGTACTCGATGGTGACGGTCTCGCCCGAGGCGAGGTCGATCTGGCGTTGCGTGACGTGGTACCCGAGCTCGTCGACGTTCGTGGCCGCGTCGACCCGTTCGCCGTCGATGGAGACGGCGTCGACCGGCAGCTTGGTGTAGACGTCGAGCAGCATCCGTGACGTCCCCGGTGGCGCGCCGACGATGTTGCCGATCA
>CAYGLH010000021.1:17064-21022 GCA_964350535.1 uncultured Ilumatobacteraceae bacterium | reverse complement strand
CGAGGTAGCTCTCGGCGTCGCGCTTGAGCTTCATGAGCGTGCGCGCCGAGATCTCCTGCGGCGTGTAGTGCTTGCCGTCGATGTCCTCGGACTTCCAGTCCTCGCCCATGTGGCGCTTGATCGACCGGAAGGTGCGCTCGGGGTTGGTGATCGCCTGGCGCTTGGCGACTTCGCCGACCAGCACTTCACCGGCCTTCGAGAAGGCGACGACCGAGGGCGTCGTGCGCGAGCCCTCGGAGTTGGGGACGACGACCGGGTCGCCACCCTCGACGACCGAGTTGGTGGTGCCGAGGTCAATGCCGACTGCCTTGGGCATGGGTGCTCCTTCGTGGGTGAGGGGTGTGTGAGAAACCTGAGATTCTGCGACTCAACACTAGGAGCACCGTCGGAGGTCGGCAACCCGAACCTCAGAAAACTTGAGTCGGAACAACTCAGGATCACTCGGCGTCGAGGAGGACCTCCGGGCCGAACCCGTGCGGGAGCAGTTCGTCGATGCCCATCGTGATGGCATCGCCCGCGGACGTCGTCGCCGTGATCAGGGTGTCGCTGTCGGCGAACTCGCGGATCCGCTGGCGACAGCCGCCGCAGGGCGTGCCCGGGCGCTCGCCGTCGGTGACGGTGACGATCGCCGCGATCGACCGCCCGCCGGCAATGACCATCGCGGCGATGGCCCCAGCTTCGGCGCAGGTGCCCTCCGGGTACGACGCGTTCTCCACGTTGCAGCCGGTGAAGACGTCGCCCCCCGTCGTCCGGATCGCCGCGCCGACGCGGTAGCCGGAGTATGGGCAGTACGCCCGCTCCTGGGCCTGACGCGCCGCCTCGAACAGCCGCCGCGTCGCAGGATCCATCGCCGCATCATCGCACAGTCCTGGGCCGCGCTACCGGCGACGGCGTTGGCCGCGCCGGAACCAGCGACCCGTGCGGGTGGAGGCGTCGACACCGACCCCGTCGCCGGCGGCGTCGGGATGGTCGGGATGATCGCGATGGCCGCGATGATCTGGATGGTCGCCGACGTCGCGCACTTCCTCGATCGCCCACGGCCGGGGGAGATCGGAGATCCGCTCAGGCCGGCGCCCGACGACGTCCACCGGGCGGGCCCGGCCGGCGAGCCCGGCGGCACCGACGGCCGCGCCGAGTGCGACGGCGCAACGTTCCGCCGACCGGAAGTCGTGGTGCGGGAAGTGCGGGTACGGCTGGTCCGGCAGGCGCAACTCGGGCACGGTGCCACGCCCGAGGTCGATGTCGCGCCCGACGGCGGCGGCCACGGCGTCGGCCACCGCGTCCACGCCGAGGAGATCGGTCAAGCCGTCGGTGGCGCAGCGACCGCTCGTCGCCGTGAGGCGCGGCAGACGTCCGTCGGGGAGCCGGCCGTCGTCGGCCAGCTCGAGGTGGGCGGCGGCGATCGGAGCGTCGCCGTCCACGACGACGACCCAGCTCTCGTCCGCGTCGTTGACGCGCACGGCGGCGGTGGTGGTGCGTGGGAGCACCCGACGGAGGGCGATCGGAGCCGGTTCGACCTCGACGTCGACGAAGCCGGCGCTCTCCGCCAACTCCTGGAGCTCCCACGCCTGGTCGGTACGCCATCTGACGGTGACCATCCACCTGGCCCCGTCGGCGTCGTGCAGCAGCGTCGAGTTGATGCCGTGCTCGCGGGCGAGGCGCTGGCGCAGCTCGTCGAGCTGGCGACCGTCGAGGTCGGAGGCATCGATCCGCTGGAGCGCCGATCCACCCGCGAACCACGCGATCCGCGTCGGAGCGTCGGTGGGGCCCAGCTCGGCGCGCAGGCGGGTCATCGCCTCGAGCATCCGCTCCGGACCGTCGACGTGCCCGGCGACCTCCTTCACGACGGACAGCCGCGTCGCCACGCGGGCGCGCAGCATCACGCCGCGGATCGCCCGGCCGCACACCTCGATGCCGACGCCGTCACCGCGCGTGATCACCGTGGCCACCCGGGCAGCGTGCGGAGGTCCGGCGGCACCGACGCCAGTTGGAACTCCGCCAGTTCGGTGCCGTCGTCGTCGACGAGCATGCCCCGACCCCGTCGCCCCGGAGGCGGGTCCCCCGCCGGGACGTCGATCCCGGCTGCCGGCGGGGCGGCGTCGAAGTCGAGCCGGGTCGCGCCGAGCTGGTCGAGCAGGTCGACGAGTGCCGGCCACGGTTGGGCGCACGACACGACGATGCTGACGCCGAGCTGGTGTCCGGCGACGATCGCCGACGCCAGCTGGTCCCAGGCCTGACGCCCTCGCTCGGAGAGACCCGCGTGGAACTGGTCGGCGCGCTCCACCAGCACCACGTCGGCCGGACGCCCCTCGGGTCCGGACTCGAGTCGCCGCGACACCGATCCGGCGAGCTCGCGGGCGAGCGCCACCAGCATGCTCTCGCCGGTGACCACCGACTGCACATGGGGGAGGCCGAGCAGGTCGACCAGCGCGGCGTCGTCGACGGCCTCGGGTCGACCCGGCGAGCTCGCCCACACGGAGCCGACGAGGTGCAGTCGCAGCTGGCCGGGGTCCAGCGTGGCCGCCGCCGCGACGAGCAGCGTCGGCACCGTCGCCTGTGCGCCCGAGCGCGGGCCGCCGACGATCAGCATCGATTCGCCTCGCAGCGGGGACCACCGGAGTGGCCGCTGGTCGAGCTCGTCGGGCCGGTCGACGAGCGCGAACGGCACCGACGGATCGCCGGTGTCGTCGAGCAGGTCGGCGAGCGGTAGCTCGTCCGGCAGCTCGCGGAGCCACTCCGGATGCCTGCCCGCGACGTCGACCGATCCGGCCGCACGGGCGATCGCGTCGAGCAGCGGTCCGGCGAACGGGTCGAGCGACCGGTCGGGCATCGCCGCCCGCTCGTCCGCGAGCCGCCGCTCGACCGACGAGAACTGTCGACCGATGACGAACGGTCGGACGGTGACCGGGCTGGCCGTCGGGGAGCGCAACGTCCCGGCCGGCGTCCGGTCCTGCGGCGAGGCTGCGACGGGGAACCCGGCGGGTCGGAACGGCAGGATCACGCCGCCGGTGCACAGCAAGGCCTGGCCGGCCCCGAAGCGCGGGAGACCGGCGGCATCGGCGACGCCGATGATCGCCTCGGACTGCGCCGTGGTCGAGGTGCGCAGCGCGATGCGCGTGCCCGCGCCGGGCAGCGGGTGATCGCGCAGCGCATCTGGTCGCCTCGTGCCGACGAGCAGGTGGATGCCGACGTCGCCGAGGTCGTCGACCACCCGCGTGATGTCGTCGGTGAGCACGGCAACATCAGGATCGAGCGGGACCAGCTCGTCGACGGCGATCAGCAGGCGGGCGAACGGCAGCTCGTCGCCGTCGTCGATCGAGGCCGCCCCCGAGGCGCGCAGCGCGGCCCGGCGGGAGGCGATGACGGCGCGCAGCCAGCGGGAGAACCGCCACGCGGTGGCTCGCCGGGGACCGACGATGTGCATCACGGTGTGCGGCAGGCGCGCACACCGCTGGAACGTGGAGCGTCCGTCGACCTCGAGCAGCACCATGGCCAGGTCACGAGGTGAGGTCGTCGCCGCCGACGACAGCACGATGGACTCGGTGACGGCGCCGACGCCGTCCGCCTCCTCGCTCCCGCCGACGAGGATGTTCGGGCCGTCGTGGACCGGGTCGAGCGCCACCCAGCCGCCGACCCGGGAGAGGCCGATCGGGATCGACCACGGCGGATCCGGGACGCCACGGCGGGACCACGCCGGCACGATCGCTCCGAGCAGGTCGCGGAGCGACGGCGAGGCGACCTCGGTGTCCCGATGCGCCGGCGCGACGACCGGGTCGCGGTATCGGGCCATGCGGCGGGCGAAGTCGTCGGCGACCCACACGGGTGGGAGCACCGGCACCATGGGCACCTCCGTGCGACCAGGCGCGTTCAGCGTGCCACGCGCATCGCGGCCGATCGTGACCGTCACGTCGCACGCGGACGACAGCAACGATGCGTCGCCACACATGGTCACCGGGGT
>CAYGLH010000021.1:0-16964 GCA_964350535.1 uncultured Ilumatobacteraceae bacterium | reverse complement strand
CCGGCGGCGCCCCAGCCCGCATGAACGGTGTCAGTGGGGCGTCGCGCCCGCTCCACCACGAGGGGTGGTCGGCCAACAGCACCGTCAGCGCTGCGGCCGGTGGCGCCGATGCGTGCCAGGCGAGCAGTTCGGCCCCGGTGGTGAACACGAGCGGGCCGTACCGGCCGCGCGTGTGGGGCAGCCACTTCAGCCACTCCCACGCGTGGATTCCCTCGGAGGTGGTGCCCACCACGATGCGCAGGTCGGTCGGACCGTGCGCCGCAGCGGCCTGCAGCAGGATCCCGCGGGCCATGCCCCTGGTGTGGTCGGACGTTCCGACCACGCCGACGGCGGTCGCCGCCCGCAGGTTCAACGGGATACCGGTCATCGACCCCGCGGGTCCGGGGATGTCGTCGGGGCCGGGCGCGCCCGCCGTCATGCCCGCCATCACCTGGAATGCCGTCGGCGCGTCGAGGCGCTCGGTCCAGCGGCGTGCCGGAGATCGCCCGTCGTCGGCGCTCGGCAGCGGGATCGTCCCGTCGGCGGCGACCGCGGCGTTCAGCGCCTCGTCCGGCGGGCTGAGCCGGAGCAGCGCTTCGAGGATCCCGTGCTGTGAGCCGAAGTCCGGCCCGAGCTCGGTGGCGGGCCGGTGGAGGAACGCTCGCTGCCCGGCGAGGAGGACGCCCGATCCCCACCGTCGGGGACGCTCGCCGAGCGGACCGTCGTCGGTGATCACCTGCCCCGCCTCCTGGGCCTGGACATCGACGGAGGAGTCCGGGTGGACCGTCAGGGTGACGACCGGTTCGTCGACAGGCGCGAACGAGAGCTCCTCGGCGACCACCCGCCGGCCGGGTCCGAGGCGGAACCGGCCCGGGCGGAGCGGACGTGCGGAGCCGGCACCCGGACCCGCCACCTGGATCAGCGTGGCGACGCTGCCGTCGTGAGGGACCGGCCGGCTGGTGGAGATCAGGTCGCCGGCGAGCACCCCTGCCTCGGCCAACGTCTGATCCGCATCGACGAGACGGTCGCCGACGTACACGCCGGACGGCGCGGTCTGACCGGTGGCGGCGGCGAGCACGTCGGCGATCCGGGCGCGCTCGCGGCCCGGAGCGACGACCGAGATGTCGGCCTCACCGGCGGCGGTCCGGATGATGATCTCCATGGTCGTCGCCGACACTACGGCGGCGGGCGGGCGGCCGGGAACGGGTGCGCGCACGGCGCGTGGGCAGCGATCCGGCCGATCCGGTGTCACACCTCGGCGAAATCCGGGGAGAATGTTCGCTCAAGCGCGCGTCCGCGTCTGCCGATACAGAGTGGTGGCGCCTCGCGCGTCCGACAGGTCGCGCACGTCGCGCGGCACCCCGACCGACCCGATCGACGACGAAACGGACTCCGATGACGAAGGTGAGCTGGCGCAGAGCCCTCACGGCGATGGCCGCCGTGGCGCTCGTCCTCGGCGCGCTCATCGTCGTCGTCCGCTCCGACGGGTTGCCGGCGGTCGACGCGGCGTCGTCGCGGGCCACCCACTGGTTCACCCACCAGGACAGCGGGACCGCCGTGCTCGTCGACGGCTACGGCGGGCGCGCCCTCGCCTCGGTCCCCGTCGCCAATCCCGGTGAGCAGACGTCCGTCGTCGAGAGCTCCACCGCGGCGTACGCCCTCAACGACGCCACCGCCGAGGCCCGTCTCCTCGACACCGCCCAAGTGCAGGTGGGAAGCCCGGTCGGCCTGGCCGCCCTCGGCCGTGGTCCGGGCCTCGCCGCGTCGACCCAGGCCGGTCTCGTCGCCGTCGACCCCGACGAGGACGAGGCCTCGCTCCTGCCGCCGTCGGGCGACGCCGTGCCGTTCGACGTGGAGGCGGGGGGCGAGACGCTCGTCGCGCCCGACGGATCGGTCTGGTCGATCGTCGGTGGCCGCCTCGTGCGGAGCTCCACCGCCGCGATCACGCCAGGCCGCACCATCGGCTCCGACGACGCCGTGCTGTCGCTCGTCGGGTCGCGCCCGTTGGTGCTCGATCGTGCCGACCGGCGCGTCCTGCTCGGCGACGGGTCGTGGCAGGAACTCCCGACCGACGCATCGCCGAGCGAGTTGATCCTGCAGGAGCCCGGCCCCGCGGCGGAGTGCGGCTGGATCGGCAGCGGCGACCGGCTCTGGTGCGTCGGCGAGACCGGCGTCGACGAGGTGCTCACGGTCGCCGGCCTCGGCCTGTCCGGCGCGGACCGGTTGGCGATCGCCGGCGATGCCGGTGCCGTGGTGCACGGTGCGCCGGCGCGCATCTCCCAGTTCGACTGGCGGACGGGTGAGATCCTCGAGGACGTCACGCCGACGGTCGAGCCGGATGCCGTCCTGGCGATCGATGCCACCGTCGACCTCATCTGGGTCGACGACCCCCAGGGCGACTTCGTCTGGAGCGTCCACCCGTGGGGTGTGGAGGCGATCGACAAGAACGACGGCGTGACGCTGCAGCTCGACGACTCCGGCGAGGCGGTCGAGTCCGAGGACCCCTCCGAGACGATCACCACCGGCGCTTCCCCGCAGATGGCCGGCGACGACGAGTTCCGGGAGCCCGACGACAACGGCATCGACGACCCGCCCGTGGCCGTCGACGACCAGGTCACGGCCCGGGCCGGCGTGCTCATCACGATCCCCGTGCTCGCCAACGACTACGACCCCGACGGCGAGGCGATCGCCGTCGCCTCGGTCGGGTCGCCGGAGAACGGTGAGGCCGAGATCGCGACGGCGGGCACGGTGACCTACCAGCCGAACCCGAGCTTCGTCGGCTCCGACCAGTTCGAGTACTCGATCACCGACGGCGACGGCACCACCGCGACGGCCACGGTGTCCGTCGAGCTCGTGCCGGTCGATGCCACCAACCAGCCGCCGATCGGGGCGCCCGACGTCGCCGAGACCGGACCGGGGGTCGAGATCGTCGTCGACGTCTTGCTGAACGACATCGATCCGGAGCGCGACTCGTTGCGGATCGGATCGTTCACCCCACCGTCGGAGAGCAGCGGGATCGGCTCGGTCACCGAGGTCCCCGGCGAGGGCGACGTACCGGCACTGCTGTACCAGCCGGCACCCGGCTTCGAGGGGACCGCCCGGTTCACCTACCGACCGGTCGATGCGCTCGGCGCGCTCGGCGACGAGGTCGAGGTCAGCGTGGAGGTGGCCGACGCCAGCGCCGCCAACCGTCCGCCGATCACGCGGCCCGACTCGGAACGCATCCGGCGCGGGGTCGAAGGAAGCGTGAACGTCCTCGCCAACGACGTCGACCCCGATGGCGACACACTGATCCTGTCGGTGGTCGAGCCGTTGCCCGACGGGTTGTCGGCCACCCCGCGCGGCGGGCAGATCGACATCCTCGTGCGCGCCGGCAGCGCGCCGTTGTTGCCGTTCCAGTACGAGGTCGACGACGGCAACGGTCACGAGGTGCGCGGCGCGGTCGTCGACCAGGTGATCGAAGACGACGAGCCGAACCGTCCGCCGATCGTGGCCGCCGACTCCGACACGGCCGTCGTCGGGCATTCGGTCCTGCTCGACGTCCTTGCCAACGATCGCGACCCCGACGGTGATCCGCTCACGATCGTCGACGTGACCCAGCCCGAGGACGGGCGCGGCACGGCGGTCATCTTCGACCACGAAGAGATCGACTTCTACGCCGCGGAGCTCTCGCCCGAGAGCGAGGGCGAAGCCGTGCGCTTCACCTACACGGTGTCGGACGGCAACGACCACGAGGTCGTCGGCGAGGTCACGGTGGCGATCCTCCCCGAGCCGCTGCCGTCCCCGCCGCTGGCGCGCGACGACGCGACCTCGACGTTCGTCGACGTCCCCGTGGTGATCGATGTGCTGCGCAACGATCGCGACCCGTCGGGCGGGGAGCCCGAGTTGGCGGGCACGCCGAGCTGTCCGTCGGGCGGATTCGCCTCCACCACCGGCGCCGGCCTCGTCAGGTACACGCCGCCGCGAGGGGAGAGCGGGGTGTTCCGCTGCACCTACGAGGTGGCCAACTCACAAGGCACCGACGAGGCGGCGATCGTGATCTCGGTGCAGGAGCCGGCGCTGTCCAACCAGCCGCCGCGGGCGATCACCGACAGCGTCGAGGTGGCCGTCGGCGAGCGGATCCCCATCGAGGTCACGGCCAACGACATCGATCCCGACGGGGACCGCGCCGATCTCCGGGTGCTCTCGTCGACCGCGCCGTCCATCGGGAGCGCCACCCGTCAGGGCAACACGATCATCTTCAGTGCGGACCAGCAGCTCGGCGTCGCCAACATCAAGTACCAGATCGCCGATGCGGACGGAGCGATCGCGGTCGGCAACGTCCGGATCACTGTCACCGAACCCGTCAACGTCGGGCCGAGCGCACGATCCGCGGGCCGCCAGGCCAATGCCCCGGCGCCCGCCGAGTCGTTCGACATCTCCTCGCTGGTCTCCGACCCCGACGACGACGAGGCGGACCTGCAGGTGACGCAGGTGGAGCGCATCGCCGGCACGGCGCCGTTCACGCACGCTGGGTTCAACGTGACGATCAGCCCGGGCGAGGAGTACGAAGGGACGACGGTGATCAGGTACACCGTCGCCGACCCCGACGGCGAGTCGGCGTCGGGAGAGCTCAGCTACCAGGTCGATCCGCCGCTGAACCGCGCGCCGGTGGCCCTCGACGACGCGGCGCAGGTGGCCAGCGGTGGCTCGGTCACGACCTCGGTGCTGTTCAACGACAGCGACAGCGACGGCGACCCGCTGAGCATCCGGCTCACCTCGTCGCCCGACGCGACCCTCGGGACCGCGATGCTCACCTCGAGCAACGCCATCGCGTTCGAGAGCAAGCCAGGCGTGTCGGGCACCGCCGTCATCGGCTACACGATCTCCGACGGCACGGAGGAGGCCAGTGCGGTGCTGCGGGTGACGGTGCTGCCGTGCGCCGAGGCGTACCCGGTCGCCAACGATGCCTTCCTCAAGACCGGCTACCAGCAGCAGATCGGTGTCAACCTCGCCGACTATGCCGCCAACGGGCAGGTCGGTGTGCTCAGTGCGCCTGTGGGCTACGCCGGCGGCGTGTACACACCGCCTCCCGGCGAGAACGGGAACGTGACGATCAGCTACGAGGTCACCAACTCCTGCCGGCAACGGGCGGCCGGGGCGATCACCATCGACGTCAACCAGGAGCCGGCGCCGCAGCACCAGACGATCACGCTGGCCCGGGCCAGCACGACCGACATCCCCGTCGCCGCACTGGCCGGCGATGCAGAACCGCTCACGGTCGCCTCGATGAACGGTGCGCCGGGGTGGGCCACCGTCGGCGGCGGCGTGCTCCGGCTGGCACCGCCCGCGGGGGCTTCGGCCGGTGAGTACGCCTGGACCGTCACCGTGCAGGACCCGGGTGGGCTCAAAGCGCAGGTGAACGTGAGCGTCAAGGTGGTCAACGCCACGCCCGTGGCCCAGGGTGACACCATCTCGCTCGTGCGCGAACTGCTCACGGCCGACATCGTCGCCAACGACAGCGATCCAGATGATCCGAACGGATCGCTCCTCGTGCAGAGCATCCCGTCCACGGTCACGTTCACGAACGGGGTCGTGGCGCAGCTCACCCTGCAGCCGGACCGGCGCACGATCCGCATCGAGCCGAACGGCGGGCTCGGCGAGGCGACGTTCACGTACACCATCACCGACCCCGCCGGTGCCGTGTCCGCGCCGGCCACGGTGCGCGTGGTCGGTCCGCCGCTGCCGACGACCACGACCACCACGACCACGACGTTGCCGCCGCCGCCGACGACCACCATCCCGCCGACCACGACGACGACCACGACCACGACGACCACCACGACGACGACATCGACCACGACGACGACCGTCGCCGCCCGAGGCAACTGACGCATCGAACCGGGAGCCGTCGCGCCGGACAGCCGCGCCGCGATCGGTTCGTCAGGCGGTCACCGGTGGCCGGGGGCCGTTTGCGGCGCGATCGGTTCGTCAGGCGGTCACGGGTGACGCGGACCGTTTGCGGAGCGATCGCAGGCTCAGCCGCCACCGGATGCGTTGCCATCTCGTGCGCCCGTCGACGAGGGCGTCCTCGATGACGCCGAGACACACGACAGCGTCGTCGGCCATCTGGTCGGTCCGTTCCGGGGAACCGTAGGAGACGGCGCTCGAGAGCGCCGCGAGACGACTGAGGTCGCTGCTCGCCCCGCGCGCTGCCGCGTGGCCGGCCGCGGCGATCTCCTGATCGGTGCGCGAGGAACGCAGGGCGACGCCGGCATCGACGAGTCCGTCGGTGGCGGTGGCCCAGGCCCCTCGGACGCGATCGCCGGCGGCCGCCGCTCGCAGTCGCCGCCGGCGGCGACGCCGCTTCACCGCCAGGATCGCCAGGACGACGAGCGCGATCGGCAGGACGATCACGCCCACGCCGGCACCGACGGCGACGGCCCACGCCGGGAGACCACCGCCGGACGGCGCTGCTTCGTCCTCGTCGAGCTCGTCGTCGTCCTCGTCGTCGACGCCCGGGTCGGGCGGCGGGTCGATGGGCGGCTGCGGTGCCGCCGGGGTCTGGGTTCTCCGGATCTCCGGTTCGGGTGTGGCCGGGCGGTAGACGTCCTCGGGGACCGGGTCGTAGGCCACCCACTCGCCGTTGATCAGCACCTCCGGCCAGATCGCCGCGTCGTCGGACTGCAGCACCTGGGCGGTCGAGGTGGCATCCGGCTCGATGACGAAGCCGGTCGCCACGCGCGCGTCGATGCCGAGCGACCGGACGAGCAGCACGAATCCCGTGGCGAACTGCTCCTCGTTGCCGCGCTTCTCCTGCAGGAAGCGTTCGATCAGCCGTTGCTGGAGCCCACCCCCCGGAACGTCCGGTTGGAGCAGGTACTCCTCGCGCATCGTCCGTTCGATCTCGTCGAGCTGCTCGCGCAGCGTGCCATCGCCCGCCGTCGTCTCGGCGAGGTCCGTGAGTCCGGCGACGGTCTCGTCGATCTGGCGGTTGCCCAACGGTCCTTCGGCGATCCGCGACGACGTCGAGGGCAGGGCGGCTCGAACCTCGACGTCGTCGCCCGCCTCGACGTCGACGACCCGCACGATCGTCCGTTCCGGGTCGGTGTCGACCAGGGTGTCGACACGGAGGGGCGCTCCGGGCAACGGGAGGAGATCGATGCTGTCGTCGATGAACCGGACCGTGTAGTCGATCGTGTCGCCGTCGGCCGCCCCGAGCGTGCGACCGATCGGGCGGAGCGTGAGCTCCGGCGACCAGCGTCGCCCGGTGTAGCGGTCGAGCGCGGCAGTTCGCCAGTGCGTGGGGATGATCGCCGACTCCGTCTCGATCGAGTGCACCGGGATCGGCGGGTCGATCTGGCGCAGCGCCAGCGTCGCCTCGATCGGGTCGAGGATCGACGCGGTCTGCTCGGGCGGCTCGTTGTCGCGCGGGTCGGCCCGGGCCGAGAAGGCCAGTGGCACGCTCAGCACGGCGGTGAGCCCGAGCGTGAGACCGAGCATCGGAGCGAGTCGGCGCTCGCCGCGCAGGAACGTGAGCCGATGGGCGAGCGTGCCGCCCGGGTGCAGCAGTGCGAATGCGGCGCACGCCACCAGGAACGCCAGCAGCCACCACGGTCGGATGAGGGGAGCGGCGAGCGCGGTGATCACCGCGTACCCGACGGCGGCCGGGGCCAGTGGGAGGAGGTGCAACCGCGGTCGTGATGCCAACTCGCACGAGAGGGCGGTCAGCGTCGAGACCAGCACGGCCATCGTGCCCACCAGGTCGGGACGGACCGGGCTCGGCCAGTCGGTCGACAGCAGTCGGCGCGGACCGGCGACGAATGCGTCGGCGACATCGCTCAGGCTGCCGCCCTCGAGCAGCACGACGAGCAGCACGGAGCCGACGACGGCGCCGAGCGCGGCAGCGAAGCGGAGGCGTCCCTGCCGGCCGACCATCGCCAGTGCCACCGCGCACGGGATGACTGCCGCGAGCAGGAGCAGGGGGACCGCGACATCGAACACGCCGCTGGCGAACACGGCGATCATCGTCATGGTGACGCCGATCAGGACGACGCGCGCGGTGGTGATCGTCACGACAGCCCTCGCCACCGACGAACGAACTCGCGGGCGTCCTCGGCCGCGAACGTGGCATTGCCGTCGGTGGTGGCGCCGACACCGATGCGCACGGTCACGAAGCGGTCGGCCATCTGGACCCGGCTCGACGGCCCGTCGGGCCCGGTGACCATGATCACGGAGGTGTGGTCGAAGCCGGACGAGAACAACGACACCAACGGGATCGTCGCTTCGACGCCGGTCGCTTCGACCGGGGTGAGCAAGTCGAGGATCCGTCGCTCGTCGCGCACCGCCAGCTTGGTGCCCGGGTGCTCGGAACTGGTCGTGCGCATGACGACGTCGAGTCCGGCGCGGATCGCGTGGACGGCGAGCGTGGCGGCGACATCGACCGCCTCTTCGAAATCGTCGGGCGTGCCGGTGCCCTCGGCGGTGTCGAGCACGACGGTGAACTCGGGGCGGCGCACCTCGACGTGCTCGCGCACCATCAGCTGGCCCGTGTGAGCGGTCGTCGGCCAGTGGATCAACCGCGGGTCGTCGCCCGGCACGTACTCGCGCATCGACACGAACCCCGACATCGGATCGGTCATCGTGCGCCGCAGCACCGACTCGTTCTCGATCACCCGTGCCGACCCGGTGGGGCCGAGCAGGTCGTAGATCTTCGGATGGACGGTCACCAGCGACGTGGCGCGATCGCGCCGTGAGCCGACCGCCAACCAGAACGGGTCGACGCGCTCGATCTCGTACGGGCCGACCTCGAAGATGCCGCGTCGCGTCGTGGGGATCGCCCCGTGGACCCGCTCGACCGTGTCGGCCGGGAGCGCGGGGACTGCCACCCGGCACGTCTGCTCGTCGCAGGTGTCGACGATCGTGGCCGCGCCGGAACGGAACCGGCTCTCGTTGACCAGCCGGTAGATGAGGCGGATCGCGTCGCCGCGCGGCACGCGCACGTCGAGCAACTGCCGTTCGACGACGGCCCGGATCGGCCGACGCGACGACCACACGGCAGCGACGACGAGCAGCAGCACGGCGACCCCGCCGAGCACCAGCTCCTCGTAGCCCCACCACGCCCCGAGACCGACGGCGATCATCGACGCGAGCACCGCGCCGAGACCGGACTTGGTGAGCACGGTCAGCTCCCGCGGTCGCGGGGCACCGGTGTCTCGTCGAGGATCTCGGCGAGGAGGGCGTCGACGCGCACGCCGCGCAGTTCCGCCTCCGGCGTGAGCGCCATGCGATGCGCCAGCACCGGGGAGGCCACCGCCTTCACGTCGTCGGGCGTGACGTACTCGCGATCGTCGGTGGCGGCGTACGCGCGGCACACCCGCAGCAGGGCGAGTGTCGCCCGGGTCGAGACACCGAGCCGGAGGTCGGGATGCCGGCGAGTCGCGCCGGCCAGCGTGACGATGTAGTCGTGCACCGAGTGCACCACCTCGACGTCGTCGATGCCGACGATCACCTTCTGCAACTCGTCGGCGGTCGTCACCGCGTCGATCACCACCGGGGGGCCGGACGGGCGGGACTGCTCGAGCAACGCGACCTCGGTGTAGTGGTCGGCGTACCCGAGCGACAGGCGCATCGTGAACCGGTCGAGCTGCACGTCGGGCAGCGGGAACGTGCCCTGGAAGTCGCGCGGGTTCTGGGTGGCGATCACGAAGAACGGTCGGGGGACCGGGCGGCTCACGCCGTCGCTCGTGACCTGGCGTTCCTCCATCACCTCGAGCAGCGCCGACTGCGTCTTCGGGCTGCCGCGGTTGATCTCGTCGCCGATCATCACGTTCGTGAACACCGGACCCTCGCGGAACGTGAAGTCGGACGTGCGCTGGTTGTACACCATCACGCCCGTGATGTCGGTGGGCAAGAGGTCGGGGGTGAACTGCACGCGGGTCCATGTGCCGGCGATGGAGTTGGCGATCGCCTTGGCGAGCGTGGTCTTGCCCGTGCCGGGGACATCGTCCAGCAGCAAGTGGCCTTCGGTGAGCAGGCAGCAGAGCGCCAGCCGGACCTCGTCCTGCTTGCCCCGGATCACCTGGTCGACGTTGTCGATCAGGGCGTTGACCACCCGCGTCACGTCAGCCATCACGGACCACGAGTCTACGTCGTACGTGGCGTCGAGTCGGGCTGGGTGCCGGTGCCGGGTTCACTCCCAGCCGGCGGTGGCGTGGTGCAACGCGTCGCGCACCACCCGCGCCAGGTCGGGGCGCGACGGCAGCGGTGGTTCGGCGTCGGTGTGCAGGAGCGGGATCTCGGGCAGCGGCGCGCCCTGCGGGATGCGCAGCAGGTCGGCGAGACGGTCGACCGGTACGGGTTCGGGGGCGCGCGGCGGACGCCCGCCGGGCGAGGTCGGCCGCGTCGGGAGGCGGAGCGACGGCCGGATCGGGACCACGGGTGCCAGCCGCTCATCGTCGGCCTCGGTGTCCGTGTCGATGTCGGTGTCCGTGTCGATGTCGGTGTCCGTGTCGATGTCGTCGTCCGTTGCGTGGTCCACCGTGCGACCGCGCCACACGTCGAGCAACTCGGGCTCGAGGAGGAACTCGTCGGCGAGGACCAGCATCGCCGCCAGTGCGTGCTTGCAGGCGTGGTCGTCCCAGTTGTCGTCGTCGGGGCACGAGCACTCGATGTCGAGGTCCCGACGCAACGGCATGCCGTCGCCGACGCGTACGAAGATCGATGCCACGTACGGGGTCGGCCGCGACCCTTGCACCTCGGCGGTGACCACGCCGGGTTCGATGACGATGTCGAGCACCGACCCGTCTTTCGCGTACTGCTTGCCCCGCCGTAGGCGTCCGGGGTCGCTCATCTCGGCCGCGAGCACCTTCATCATCGTCGACGGCAGACGACCCGGGTGATTGCTGCCGAACGGCTTGCGGGGCCGGGTCATTCGTCCTCCAGGACCACGAGGTCGTGCAGCTCGTCGGTGGACAGCTCGCTCAGCCAGGCCTCGGAGTTGCCGACGACCGCGTCGGCGAGCTTCCGCTTGTCGTCGATGACGGCACCGATCCGCTCCTCGACGGTGCCCTCGCACACGAGCTTGTGCACGTTGACGGTGCGCTGCTGGCCGATCCGCCATGCGCGGTCGGTGGCCTGGTCCTCGACCGCGGGGTTCCACCAGCGGTCGTAGTGGATCACCTGGCTGGCGGCAGTGAGGTTGAGGCCCGTTCCCCCGGCCTTCAACGAGACGATCAGCACGGGTGGGCCGGTGCCGTCCTGGAAGCGGTCGACCATGCGGTCGCGACCCGTGCGCGAGACCGCACCGTGGAGGAACGGCACGTCGAGCCCGAACCGCGCGCCCATGTGGCCGGCGAGGAGCTCGCCCATCTCCCGGAACTGCGTGAACACGAGGGCCCGCTCGTCCTGCTCGAGCAGGTCGGCCACCAGCTCGTCGAACCGGGTGAGCTTGCCGGAGCGGCCATCGAGCCGGGAGCCGTCCTTCAGCGCGTGGGCAGGGTGGTTGCAGATCTGCTTGAGACGCATCAGCGCGGCGAGCACGAGCCCCCGCCGCCGCATCCCCTGCTCCTGGTCGGCATCGAGCAGCAACTGGTCGACGACCTGTTGGTAGAGCGTCGCCTGCTCCTTGGTGAGCTTGGCGTAGGCGATCTGCTCGATCTTGTCGGGCAGGTCGGGGAGCAGGCGCTTGTCGGCCTTGGTGCGACGGAGCACGAACGGCTGGGTGATGCGCCGGAGCCGGGCTGCGGCATCGGTGTCGCCGCGGCGTTCGATCGGGGTGCCGAACCGCTCGCGGAAGCCGGCCAGGCCGCCGAGGATGCCGGGGTTGACCGCGTCGAGGATGGCCCACAGCTCGCTCAGGCGGTTCTCGACGGGCGTGCCCGTGAGGGCCAGCTTCTGCTCGGCGGGGAGGGCGCGCACGGCCTTGGCCGCCTTGGTGTTGGGGTTCTTCACCATCTGTGCCTCGTCGAGCACGACGGTCGACCACTCGATGGCGCGGAGGTGGTCGAGATCTCGCGGCAGCAGCCCGTAGGTGGTGATCACCAGTTGCCGCTCGCGATCGATGGCGAAGAGCTCGTCGACGTCGTTGTCGGCGCGCGTGCGATTGGCGCCGTGGTGCACGACGACGTCGAGCTTGGGGGTGAACCTGCTGGCCTCGGTGCGCCAGTTGCGCACGACGCTGAGCGGACACACCACCAGGTGGGGGCCCGGGCGCTCGACGAGATGGGCGAGCGTGGTGGCCGTCTTGCCCAGGCCCATGTCGTCGGCGAGACAACCCCCGAGCCCGAGGTGGGCGAGGAACTGCATCCACGACAGCCCGCGACGCTGGTAGTGGCGCAGCTCGCCGACGAACGCCGGCGACTCGTGGGCCTCGGCGAGCTCGTCGTCGGGCAACCCGTGGAGCAGGCCGCGGACCCAGTCGAGTCCCTCGAACGCGGCGAGGGCGGCGTCGACCTGGACCTCGTCGACGGCCCGGCGCGACTCCACGAGGTCGTCGCGGTCGTCGCGGTCGTCGCGGTCGTCGAGCGCCGTGCCCGCCTCGTCGTGGGCACCGGGCTCGTCGGCATCGTCGACCCACGCGATCTGGGGGTGCTCCTCGGTGCTGTCGTCGCCGTTGGCGTGCTGCAGCAGTTGCAGCGGGGTGAGCCGGTCCTTGGTGGCGCGCAGCTCGGTCAGTTCGGTGCGCTTGCGCCGCAGGTCGTCGGCGTCGATGCGCACCCAGCGATGCCCGGTGAACAGCAGCGTCGCCCCGGCCTCGGCCACGCGGGCCAGCTCGGCGTCGGAGATCTCCTCACCGTCGACGACCATGTTCCAGTCGACGATCGCCTCAGCGGAGAAGCGCGCCCGGCGGTCGTCCTGCGGCGCGGCGCGCGCCTCGCCGTTCACCGCGGCTCGTCGGCGCACGAGGCGCTCGGGCCCGAGCAGCTCGATGCCCATCCGCGCCAGTTCGACGGGGGCGATGTCGAGGAAGTCCTCGGCCACCTCGAGGGACATCTCGACCTCGCCGCGACCCGCGTCGGGGTCGCCGTCGTCGAGCCCGGCCAGCCCGGGCAACTCGGCCACGCGTGTGGCGGCGTCGCTCGCGGCGTCGCGCAGCGCGTCGAGGCGATCGACGCCGTTGGCGAGCTCGACGGCCAGCTCGGTGCCGTCGTGCGCATCGGCGGCGGTGCACCAGCGCTGACCGTCGGCTTCGTCGACCAGTTCGAGGCGCACCCGCCAGGGGTCGTGTGGGTCGTCGGAGATCAGCAGGCGGACGCGCGGGAGCACCACCGGTTCGCCGTCGCGCCGGGCGCGGTACCGGTCGAGCTCGTGACGCAGCCGGTCGAGCGCCTCACCGAACTCGTCGGTGCCGCCGCGTACGACACGATCGGGTCGCGCGAGCGATGTGAACGTGGCTCGCAGGGCCTGCACGTCGGCTTTGCGTTGGCGGCCGAGGTCTGGCTTCCAGCCGACGCGGTGGAGCAGCGAGCGGGCGAGCCCGTCGACGAAGTGGCCGAGGATCGAGCGAGCATCGCTCGTCGCGCCGAGCGTGCAGATCGGCGGTGCCGATGCGGCGAGTCGTTGGATCGTGGCGTCGATCTCCTCGTCGATCACCGGCTCCCACGAGGCGACGGTGAACGGTCCCTCGTCGCGGATGACCGGGGTCATCCGGTCGTCGTCGACCATCCGCCGGGCGAGCTCGGCGACGCGTCCGAACCATGCCAGCGAGTCGGACAGCACGTCGGACCCGGGCGGCGGCAGTTCCGAGAGCCAGACCGCCGCACTGAACGGATCGAGCTGGACCGAGGTGGCGTACAGCGTGGGCGCATCCGGCGGGTCGAGCACGAGGCGGGCGATCGCCCCGTAGGAGATCGGCGAGTCGTGCCACCCGGTGGGCGTGCCGTCGGCACCCATCCGCCGGAACCCGCTGTAGAGCCACGCCGTGGACGCCACGTCGGCGCCGTTCCAACCCCACACGTGCAGCGCCCCGCTGCGCCAGGTTCCCTGCGCCACGAAGGGCGCCCGGAAGCGGTCACGTCCCACCCCTGCAACGTACCAACCGGGTCTGACACCCGGCCGAGCAGCCCCACCCCCTTCCGAAATTTGCGGCGGGCGTCGCGCTGAGCGCGACATTCCTGCCAGAGAATGGGCGCAGCCGCCCGCGATACCATCCCGCGGTACCATCCCGCGGTGCTGCCGTATCAGCCGTATCTCGACGGGCGGTCCGACGAGTTCCGCTGGCGGCTCGGGGTGCGTCCGCTCGACCTCGCCGACTGGTTCGAGTTCGGCCCGGACGCGGACGCGCTGCTCGCCCGCAAGCGGGAGCTGTGCGCGCACCATCACGGCAACGTGTTCGTCGCCCTCGACCACGTCGAGCGCGAATCGCAGGAGGTTGCCCGGGCGATCGTCGAGCACCTGTGCCGGGTGCATCCGGACCGCGGGGTCGTCGCGCTCGACCCCGACCTCCACCCACTGGACGCCGCCGCCCGTCTCGTCCCGGAGGACCTGGTGTTGATGGTCGAGCGTGACGGCCGGCTCGTGGTCGGGGCCGGGTCGGTGTGCTTCCCCAACCGGTGGGACCTGCGCTCGAAGCTCGGTCGGACCCTGCACGAGGTGCACGGCCCGGTCGCCCGGCTCAACGACCAGCTCGGCGACGCCGTCGACCAGTTCATCGATCGCCTCCGTCCCGACCGACCGTTCTGGCGACTCGGCTGGGGGCTGATCGACACCGACGACCTCTACACGCCGCTCGACGACTCGGCGGCGACGCGTCCGCGCGCGCCGACGCCGGACGACCTCTTCGTGCGTGTCGAGCGCGAGACGCTGCGTCGCTGCCCCGACACCGGCTGCGTCCTGTTTACGATCCGCACCTATCTCGCGCCGCTGCCCGATGTCGCCGCGGATCCGCTGGCGGCGGCACGTCTGGCGTCCGGGGTGGCCACGATGCCGCCCGATGTCCGGGCCTACAAGGATCTGGAATCCCTCGGCGACGAGGTGGTCGCCACCCTGCGAACTTGATATGGTTTGACTCAAGTTTTGTGATAGTTAGCGTCGAGCCCCGCGTGACCGAGGAGGACTGATGGCATTCGACCCGAAGAAGTGGACCTTGAAGACGCAGGAGGCGTTCGCCGGCGCGATCGATCTCGCCAAGCAGCGCGCCAACCCCGAGCTGACGCCCGACCACCTGCTCAGCGCGCTCATGCGGCAGGACGGCACGATCGTGCCCGCCGTCCTCGCCAAGCTCGGGCAGGCCCCGCTCATGGTGCGCAACAAGGCCGACGAGGCGGTCGAACGGCTCCCGCAGGCCTACGGCGGCGACGAGCCGCGCATGAGCCGCGCCCTCACCGACGTGGTCAACCAGGCCGAGCGCCACCAGAAGGACCTGCGCGACGACTACCTGTCGGCCGAGCACCTGCTGCTGGCGATGCACGACCGCATCGACGTGCCGGTCGAAGAGCTGCTCCACGCGCTGCGCGAGGTGCGCGGCAGCCATCGCGTCACCGACCAGAACCCCGAGGAGAAGTTCGCCGCCCTCGAGCAGTACGGGCAAGACCTCACCCAGCTCGCCGCCGACGGCAAGATCGATCCGGTCATCGGGCGCGACGACGAGATCCGGCGCTGCATCCAGGTGCTCTCGCGGCGGACCAAGAACAACCCGGTGCTGATCGGTGAGCCCGGCGTGGGCAAGACCGCCATCGTGGAGGGCATG
The DNA here is from genome assembly GCA_964350535.1 of uncultured Ilumatobacteraceae bacterium. GTDB lineage: Bacteria > Actinomycetota > Acidimicrobiia > Acidimicrobiales > Ilumatobacteraceae > CAYGLH01. Next base: position 1,318 of record CAYGLH010000021.1, on the reverse strand, counting down.
GCGGCGCGCATCGCCGACGGCGACGTGCCCGAGGGGCTCAAGAACAAGCGCGTGATCGCGCTCGACGTCGGCTCGATGCTGGCCGGGGCCAAGTACCGCGGCGAGTTCGAGGAGCGGCTGAAGGCCGTGCTCAAGGAGATCACCGACGCCGAGGGCGAGGTCATCACCTTCGTCGACGAGCTCCACACGATCGTCGGTGCCGGCGGCGCCGAAGGAGCGATGGACGCCGGCAACATGATCAAGCCGATGCTCGCCCGGGGCGAGCTGCGGATGATCGGGGCGACGACCCTCGACGAGTATCGCAAGTACGTCGAGAAGGATCCGGCTCTCGAGCGTCGCTTCCAGCAGGTGTACGTCGGCGAGCCCAGCGTCGAGGACACGATCGGCATCCTGCGCGGCCTGAAGGAGCGCTACGAGGTGCACCACGGCGTGCGCATCCAGGACTCCGCGCTCGTGAGCGCGGCGACGCTCTCGCAGCGCTACATCACCGATCGCTTCTTGCCCGACAAGGCCATCGACCTCGTCGACGAGGCGGCGAGCGCGCTCAGGATCCAGATCGACAGCATGCCGGCCGAGATCGAGGACGTGGAGCGCAAGATCCTGCAGCTGCAGATCGAGCAAGAGGCGCTCAAGCGCGAGAAGGACGCCGCGAGCAGGGAGCGCCTCGAGGCCCTGGGCCGCGAGCTGGCGCAGCTCACCGAGACGTCGAGCGGTCTGAAGGCCCGGTGGGCCACCGAGAAGGAGGCGATCCAGCGGGTCCGCGAGCTCAAGGAGAGGATCGATCACGCGCGCCTGGAGGAGGCCGAGGCCGGCCGCAGCGGCGACCTGCAGAAGGCCGCCGAGCTCAAGTACGGCACGATCGTCGAGCTCGAGCGGCAGCTCGCCGAGGACAACGCGATGCTCGAGAAGCAGCAGCGCGAGGGAGCCATGCTCGCCGAGGAGGTCACCGCCGAGCAGATCGCGTCGGTCGTCTCGAAGTGGACCGGCGTGCCCGTGAGCCGGATGCTCGAGGGCGAGGTCGAGAAGCTGATGCACCTCGAGGACCGCCTGCGGCTGCGGGTGATCGGCCAGGAGCGTGCGCTCGAGGCCGTCGCCAACGCCGTGCGCCGCTCGCGGGCCGGGCTCAAGGACCCGGAGCGGCCGATCGGCTCCTTCCTGTTCCTCGGGCCGACCGGTGTCGGCAAGACGGAGCTGACCCGCGCGCTCGCAGGCGAGCTCTTCAACGACGAGCGCGCCATGGTGCGCCTCGACATGTCCGAGTACATGGAGAAGCACTCGGTCGCTCGGATGATCGGTGCTCCGCCGGGCTACGTGGGTC